>BEIK01000003.1 GCA_002923395.1 bacterium HR34
AGGTCAGGGTCAGACCTCGGCCAAACTAGGTCAGGGTCAGACCTCGGCCAAACTTGGCCGAGGTCTGACCCTGACCTGCTTACAACTAGGCATGACCAGCTTACCACTACGGCGCCATATATTATCACTACGCCGCCTTACGAGCTATACGAGCTATATATAAAATTATGAGCAAAAAAATAACCCATATTTTTGTAATAACCTTTTTTATAACCGCCTTTTTTGTTTTGATGTATTCTTTTGGTTATAGAATTTATATAGTAAAAGAGCCAAAAATTATCCCAACAGGTTCTATCTTTGTTAAGCAGTTTCCAGCGCCAGCGAGCGTTATTTTAAACAATGAGCAGAAAGGCACAACCTCGCAATTTACAGGAGAATTTTTAATTCAAAGCCTTCCGGAAGGAGTTTATCATTTGCAAGTAACAAAAGACGGCTATCAAGTATGGGGAAAAAAAGTAAAAGTTCAACCCCAAAAAGTAGCGGAATTTAAGTTTATAGATCTTTTCAAAAACAATTACACACCATCTTTATTTTTTTCATTTTTAAAAGGAGATAAAAACAAAACCACATCTAACCAATCTTCTAATCAAGAAAACGCAATTCATCAACAACCACAAAAAGAAACGCTACAAACTCAACAAAATCAACTTCAAGAACAAGAGCAATCTCAATCACAACCGAAAAACAACAATATAAAAAAAATAATTCAATTGGCAGAAGATAAATTTTTAATTGAAGCAGAAGATGAAATTTATATTTTCAACAAAAACAAAATTTTTTCAATTGATATAAAAATTATAAAAAACAACCTATCAGATTTTGAAGCAAGCGAAAAAACAGTGCAAATTTACAAAGATTTTCTAATGCTTTCAGGAACCTCAAACACAAAGCAAAAATTTCCCTCTTTTTTAGTTTTTAATCTGCCAGAAAAACAGTTTGAAATAATAAATCTTGAAAATTACAACGCTAAAATAGACACTTTTAAGATAGGTAACAAAAAAATAATCTTTCTCTCTGACAAAAAGTTATACCTTGTAGAGTTTCAGGAAAAAGACAGCAAAATAATTATTTCTCAAAAAATAAATCAAATAGGGGATAATGTTTTGTCTTTTGATGTAATTGGCGATGAACTATTTTTTATAGAAAAGTCGCCCCTTGGCAACAAGGTTTTTGTGCAAGGTTGGTTTGATAATGAAAAATTTAAAATTTCCAAAAAAGTTCCTTTATATTTTCAAAATATAGAAGAAAACAAGTTTAAAGTTTTAAAGGAAAAAGGACTCATTATTTTTAGATTAAACAACAAAGCGTTTGTTTTAGAAGATTTTAAAGTTTTCTTAGCGCATAATAATATTATTGATTTCTTTCTTTCGCCAGATAAACAAAAAATAGCAATACCGACCTCTAATGAATTAATTTTGTTTTTTATAAAAAAGAAGGAGAACCAGCCACAAAAAGAAAAGTTTGAAAAAGTTTATTTATGGAACACTCCAAATAAATTGTTAAAAAGCCAGTGGTTAGATGGAAATAATTTATTAATACTAACAGAGAAAGGCCTATACGTTATTGAAGCAGACGACAGAGACTATGCTAATTCATTTCGTATACTTGAAAGTGAAATAAAGAACTTTTTTTATAATTTTGAAGACAACATGCTTTACATTTTCAAAGACGATGGAGTTTATTCAATAGAGAATTTTAGAGAGGATAACCTTATATTTTAATTTTCGGAAGGCAAGTCAACAGATAATTTTTCTTTCAGATCCTCCCATTTAATTTTATCAGGGCCTGCAATAAAACATATTTCTCTAAAAGGACAATGTTTGCACTGCCAATTATCAGGATAATCTGGCAATCTTTCAGGAACAATATTTTCTTCTATGTTCTTTTTAAGTTTTTTAAGATCGTTTATGAGTTTTTCGCAAAGTTCTTTATCGTATTCTAAAATAAATTCTTTTATGTCAGAAGTGTCTTTGTCCATATAAAGCAGTATACCTCTTGGAATTTTGAAATAGTGCATATAAAGTTGTATTTGGTTTACATTTTCTTCTTTAGGAGCGTCAAGTTTTTTAAAAAGCATGCTGTTTATACTCTTAAAATCAACAACATAAAGTTTATCGTTTAGGGTAATAATGGCGTCTGCTCTTCCTGTGATGATTTCGTTTGGAGGAATATAGATTTCACTTGCTCTTACTATCCCTAAACTAAAGAGAATATTTAATATCTGCATTTGAATGTAATCTCCATGTTCAAAAAGACGCAATAGTCTTGCTTCCATTTCTTCTCTTGGCACATTTTTGAATTTAAAAAATATGCTTCTGGGACATCTTCCAGCGTCTGTAATATAAAATTTGGTTTGTTCTTTGTCTTTATGGCGGTCTAAATAGTATTTATCTATTAGTTCTATAAGCATTGTTTAGGTTTATTATTTTAATTTTATTATAAAATCACTAAAAGTCAAAAATCGGTTTTCTCAGCAAAAGTTATAAAAAGTTAGCGAGATTTAAATTAGAAATCGTTCTTTATGTATATATCACTTGACAAATATTTTATAACTGATATTTTAAAATTAATTAAAGTTTATATAAAAATTTAAATAATCGAAAATATGACTAAAATAAAAAATATCTTTTTGTTTACTAGTTTATCAATAACCATCGCTTTGCTTTTCTTAGTTGACAAAGTTAGCGCAGTTCAGTCCTACTCTCCTTATTGTGGAGATGGCCTGGTAAATCAATCGTGGGAACAGTGTGATGGTCAAAGCTACTGTACTAGTTTTTGTCAGTTCAATAGTCAATGTATAGCTGGAGTTTTTGCTAGAATAAACGTAATTAATGTTGAAAATTGGAATGGTGGAGATATGACATCTGATATATTTTTGGGTAGCGCTTCTAATAGAATACCTCAAGGCAAATGGTTTCCTCTATATGTCAATGGTAGCTATATTGATGATAGCGATATTGGTAACTACGAAGTAGTTCCTGGTTTGGCTGTCCAAAGGCAAGGTTCTAATAAAAAGTTAAGAGTTAGGTTGCATGGAAGCCACACCGAAGCGAGTGGAACAAAAGAGCATATTCAAGGATATATAGAGTTTATTAACGCAAGTGTTTTGACGCAGGAATCCGATAATTCTGGCAACAATAAACTAGAAAATCCTTTTGATAACATAAAGGAAAAAGAACCAACGCAAGATGAAGTTTGGATCTCGGATAATAAATCTATGTTTTGGTTAACCGTCACTACTCAGGACGATAGTTTTTATACTAATTATGGTAATGTAAATATTTGCACAAATAAACCTAAATGTTCTGATTCTATAGATAACGACGGAGATGGTAAGAAAGATATACAAGATCCGGCGTGCCACACGGATGGCAATCCAAACAATACAAATAGTTATAATCCTGACATAGATTCAGAGAACGAAAAACCAGTAATAACTTTATTGGGCAACAACCCAATAGAGATATTACAAGGAAGCAACTTTACTGATCCAGGAGCTACAGCAAACGATCCAGAAGATGGAGATATTACTTATAAAATAACTGTATCTGGTTTTGTTAATACAAGTGTTCCTGGTCAATATACACTAACTTACAATGTTGCTGATTCAAAAGGTTTAGCAGCAGACCCTGTCCAAAGAACAGTTATAGTTAAGCAAATTAGTAATCCAGTCAATCATAAGCCAACAATAACCCTTCTTGGAGCAAATCCAATTACCATTTTACAGGGAAATTCTTTCATTGATCCTGGCGCAACTGCTTATGATATAGAAGATGGAGATATTACTTATAAAATAACTGTATCTGGTTTTGTTAATACAAGTGTTCCTGGTCAATATACACTAACTTACAATGTTGCTGATTCAAAAGGTTTAGCAGCAGACCCTGTCCAAAGAACAGTTATAGTTAAGGAAAAACAATCACTTGAAATATTTAATGAAAAAGTAGAAGAAACAGAGGAAAAAGGTAAGGTAAGAATAACATGGGAAACGAACCTTCCCTCGACAAGTAGGGTAGTTTATGACATTTTATCTCATAGTCAACCCGAAGGAGGTTATTTGTATGGTTATAGATGGAGTAGCGCAAAAGATGAGAATCTTGTGTTAAGACATTCTGTTTTTATTTCTGGTTTGGTAGATGGAGTAACATACTATTTCAGAGTCGTTTCGGGCAATGATTCTTTAAGAGAAAAGGTAGGGAAGGAACTTTCAATAAAACTTATTCCAGATAGACCCAACGAATGTAATTATCTTTTGGAATACATCCAACTTGGCGCGAATAACAATCCCAAGGAGGTTTTGAAGTTAAAAGTTTTCTTGAATGTATTTGAAAAAGAAAATCTTCAACTAAACGGTATATATGACATTGCAGCATTTGAAGCTGTTAAAAGGTTCCAGGCTAAATACTTAAACGACATAATAACTCCATGGGGGCACGAAAGCCCAACTGGTTATGTTTATATACTTACAAAGAAGAAAATAAATGAAATATACTGCCAAAAAGCATTTCCCTTAACCCCTGCTCAAGAAAAAGAAATTGAGGAGTTTAGAAGTTTTATTGAGGGATTGAGAAAAGCTAATGTTTTTGGCAAAAATGGTAATAACGAAGACAATTTGAGTGGTGCATCTCAAGAAGTTAACAATGTGCCACAGGAAATTGCTTCATCAACATCCGAAAAAACTGCCGTAGATGAAGGCGGTAGTAAAAATATGCAAGAAAATAAACAATTTGAGAAAGACTCTAAAAATAAATCTCTTTTTGCTTCTTTAATAAATGTAATAGATGAACAATGGGGAGGATTAGGTAATGTTTTTCTGCTTTTTATAATTATACTTATTGTTGTGGCCTTCATTTATTTCAGAAGAAATTCTGAGAATAGATAAGTTATAACAAGTTTAGGTAATCAAAAGCTAAATATCCAACGCCAAAATTTCTTATTTTTCCCTCTTTTAGCATTTTTCTAACCTCTTTTATATCTTTTAGGTACGTTTTAATGAATTCTCCATCGTCAAGTTTTAATTTGTTTCTGACCTTTTCGCAATCTGTCGCTATAAATAAGTGCGTTTTTATTCTGTCGTAACTGTCATCATAATATGAAAAAAGTTTTTTGAACTTTCCTGTATATCCTGTTTCTTCAAGTAACTCTCTTTTTGCTCCTTCTATTGGTTTTTCATTTTTTTCTATTATTCCCGAAGGAAATTCAAAAACAATTTTGCCAGGGCCTATTCGGTACTGTTTTTCAAGTATAATTTTTTTATCTTTTGTAAAAGCGACTATTGCAGCTATATCTCTATCTAAGGTTTTTATTTGAAAGGTTTTCGTTTTTCCATTTGGTAGTAAAAAGGTGTAGGCGTCGATTTTATTAAATCCGTCGAACAATCTTTCTTTTTTTAATAGTTTAAATTTTTCTATCTTCATTTTTGAAAATTCTTTTTAAAGTTATATAATTAATTTATCATTAAAATCACCTAAGTTCAATTTATGAATTCAAGCGAATTGCGAAAAAAGTTTTTGGATTATTTTGAAAAAAACGGCCACACCGTAGTTCCGTCATCATCTTTAATACCCAAAGATTCTTCTTTGCTTTTTACTACAGCTGGAATGCAGCAATTTAAAGAATATTACCTTGGCAAACCCTCTCCTTTTGGTGAAAATGTTTGTTCGGTTCAAAAATGCATAAGAACAACAGACATAGATGAAGTTGGTGATAATACTCATTTAACATTTTTTGAGATGTTGGGAAATTTTAGTTTTGGCGGTTACTTTAAAGAAGAGGCAATAAAATACGCTCACGATTTTGCGTTAAATGAAATCTCTTTACCAAAAGAAAGAGTTTACATTACTTATTTTAAAGGAGACGATGAAATTCCAGAAGATGTGGATTCAAAAAAAATATGGCAAGAGTTGGGTATAGCAGAAGAAAATATCTTTGGTTTTGGAAGAGATGATAATTTTTGGGGTCCAACAGGAGATGAAGGACCTTGCGGCCCTACAACAGAAATACATTACGATTTAACAGGAATGCCTTGTGGTGAAAATTGTGCTCCTAATTGTGACTGTGGAAGGTTCGTAGAAATATGGAATATTGTTTTTAATGAATTTTACAAAAACAAAGAAGGTAAATTTTTAAAACTTGAAAGAAGCGGAATTGATACAGGTATGGGTTTTGAAAGATTGCTAACTATTTTGCAAAACAAAAACTCTGTTTATGAAACAGATGTTTTCTTGCCAATTATAGAGAAATTAGAAGATATATCGAACTTAAAATATAATGATTTTATTAAAGAATTTAGAATTATATCAGATCATATTAAGGCAAGTTGTTTTATAATAGCAGATGGAGTTTTACCATCTAATGTTGATAGGGGTTATGTTTTAAGAAGGTTAATAAGAAGGAGCATTAGGTTTGCAAGAAATTTGAAGTTAGAAAAAAACTTTTTTGTGCCTATTTGTGAAGTTATAAAGAATATTTATGAGAAAGTTTATCCTGAAATAGGTAGAAATTTTAACGATATTTTAACTGTTTTGGAAAAAGAAAGCTATAAATTTAATAAAACATTAGAAAAAGGTTTAAAAGAATTTGAAAAACTTATCCTAAAAGGAGAATTTACAGGAAAACACACTTTTTATTTATATGAAACATTTGGTTTTCCTTTTGAATTGACAAGAGAGTTGCTGAAAGAAAAGAACATTAATATTAGCGACGAGGAATTTAAAAAAGAATTTGAAAAACATAAAGAAATTTCAAGGGCAGGTGCTGAGAAAAAGTTTGGAGGGCATGGTTTAAAACTTGGTTCTCCTGAGATAAGAGTAAAAGACGAATCTGAAATTCAAAAAGTTACGAGATTGCACACAGCAACTCATTTATTGCACGCCGCCTTGAGAAAAATTCTAGGAGAAAAAGTAAGACAGATGGGTTCTGATATAACAGCCGAAAGATTGAGATTTGATTTTTCTTTTGATAGAAAACTAACACCAGAAGAAATAAAAAAAGTAGAAGATTTGGTTAATCAAAAAATAAAAGAGGGAATTGATGTTATAAGAGAAGAAATGCCCTATGAAAAAGCAATAAAGCAAGGAGCGTTAGCTTTCTTTAAAGAGAAATATCCCGATATTGTTAGCGTTTATTCTATTGGTGACTTTTCGAAAGAATTATGCGGCGGTCCCCATGTAAAGAATACAAAAGAAGTTGGAAAGTTTAAAATAATTAAGCAGGAATCAATAGGTGCCAACATTAAAAGAATTAAGGCAGTGGTAGAATAAAATGAGTTTTATAAACCTATTTTCAGGCTCAAAAAAATATTTGGTTTTTGATGTGGGGACAGAGTCCATAAAAGCTGGTCTTTTTTTGAAAAGCAAGAATGGTTTAAAGTTAAGTAATGTTTTTAATTATGATTTTAAGAATTCTATTTTACTTGAAGGTATTTCTTCTAGCGTTTATTTTGATGGCATTAAAAAAGCAATGTCTGACTTTTTTAACATAATGAAAAAAAATAAAATAAAAAGCGATGGCTTTTATACAACGGTGCCGGCTTTCTTTTCAAAATACTTTATTGTTGATGTTAACATAAACAGAAAAGATAAAAATAAACCGATAAACAAATTAGAAGAGCAAAAAATTAAAAAAACCATATTTAATTTAAGTTATGAAAACGTTTTGAAAAATTATGGATTTCCTAACGAACAATATATTTTAAGTAATTATGATATTCTTTCCTATAAAATTTTAGGGTATAGGGTTAAAGATATTTTTAACAAAATAGGCGACAAAATATCAGCTAAAGTTGTTATGTTTTTTATTGATAAAAAATTTGAAGATATCTTCAAAGAGGTGGGAAAAACTTATAAAGTGAGTTTTGTGAACGAAGTAAATCCAATTAAAGGTATAATAAATATCAGCGACAGAAAATCTGTATTTTTAGACGTTGGTGGTTTAACAACAGAATGCTTTTATTTTGGCGATTTTGGTTTTGAGGAAGTAGGTGTTTTTAACTTTGGCGGATATTTTCTAACAAAAGAACTTTCTCAAAAATTGGGAATTTCGTACGGTTCTGCAAAAGATTTAAAAGAAAAATACATTCTTGGAAAGGTTTCTTCAAAGGTAAGAGAAAGGATAAATAGCCATTTTGGGTCAATTGTAGATATATGGGTAGCCGAACTTAAAGATTATTTTGAGGAGAAAAATATAGTTTATTTCGATAATATATTTTTATATGGAGGAACAGCCTTGGTTGAACTTTTTTCTGATAAAATTGAAAATAAATTTGGTATAAAGCCGAAATTTTTACATCCTGAAAATGTAAAAGGAGTTGTGGTAGAGGGCGATTTGGAAATAAAAACAGATCTTCGATATACTAATTTATTATTAGTTTCTCACTCTATATAAAATGGTTAAAAAAATATCCGATATAGTAATTCAAAAAAAAGAAAAAAGAATAGAAAAGCCGAAATTAGTTGTTAATAAATTCTTTATACTTTTTATTTGTTTGGTATTTCTGGGATTGGCATTTTATTTTGTTTATGGTTACACAAATAACTCTCTAAAAATTATAATCTTTCCGAAAAACGAAATAGTTAAAGAAACATTTATTTTTAAAGCAGACCCGTCTGTAAAAGAAGCAAACATAAAAAATAGTGTTGTGCCAGGTTATGTTATGACAACTCAACTTTATGCCTCTGACACTTTTGAAAGCACGGGCGAGAAAAAAATAGAAGAAAAAGCAAGAGGTAAAATAGTTGTATATAATAATTATTCATCATCGCCTCAAACTTTTGTAAAGGGAACAAGATTTTTATCTGCCAGTGGAAAACTTTTTAGATCAACAGAGCAAGTAGTTGTGCCGGGTAAAAAAGGTAATACTCCGGGGCAGGTTGAAGTAGAAGTTGTTGCTGACAAACCAGGCCCTGATTACAATATAGAACCAACAACATTTTCAATTCCGGCATTTGTTGGTACTAACATGTATACATTCTTTTATGCTAAATCTTTTGAAAAATTTAAAGGCGGAGAAATAAAAGTTGTAAAATCTATATCAGAAGACGACATCCAGAAAGCGAAAAGCCAGTTACAAGAAAGATTAAAAAATACCATTAAAAACAACTTCGACAAAAAAGCTGAAAGTTTGGGGTATTTGGTTTTTTATGAATCTTTAGATGTAAAATTTGAAGATATAAATAATGGTGTAAAAGAAGGTCAGCAGGTTGAAAAATTTTTATGGGAAATAAAGGCTGATGCAAAAGTTTTGGCAATAAACAAAAAAGATTTAGAAAAGTTGGCAAACAATATACTTCAAGAAAAGATTTTGAAAGAAAATAAAAACAAAATATATAAAGGAGATGTAAATATTAAACTATTGTCTGGCGATGTTAATTTCAAAGATTATTATGCTGTTGTAAAGTCAGAAGCGTCATTTAAATTTTACGATGACATTAACACTGATGAGATTAAAGAGAAGTTGATTTCTTTGGATAAAGGAGGTATAATTACTTTATTGAATTCTTACAATGGGATTAAGGATTATAACATAGTTTTTGAACCTTTCTTTGTTCAAATTGCGCCAAAAGACAAAGAAAGGATAAACATAGTATTAAAATTTGACTAATTTTTTTGTTTTTGTTATGATTTTTAAAATTAACTTAAAAATATAAAATATAATGCCCTTGAAGGTTCAAGGTAAAGTTATTGAAGCTTTAGCCGATTCTACTTTTAGAGTTTTGTTAGAAGAGAATAATTCTGAAATTTTGGCTTACGTTGCAGGTAGATTAAGGATGAACAAAATCAAGATATTACCCGGAGATACAGTTGTAGTTGAAATTAATTCACTTTCTGACAAAAGAGGTAGAATAGTTTACAGGGGTAGAATGAAATAAAAACAAAATTATGAAAGTGGCCCCATCAGTAAAAAAAAGATGCAAGGATTGTAAGGTTGTAAGAAGAAAAAGGAGAGTTTATATTATTTGTAAAAATCCAAAACATAAACAAAAACAAGGATAATTAATTTTATTTTATGGTAAGAATTTTAGGTGTAGAATTAGATGACAAAAAACAAATATGGATAGCTTTAACTAAAATTTACGGGATAGGAAAATCCAGAAGTTTGGAAATTTTAAAAAAAGCAAATGTCGAACCTTTTTTAAAAACATCACAATTGACACCAGAACAATTAAATAAAATTAAAGAGATAATAGAGAAAAATTACAAAATTGAAGGTGAACTAAAGAGAGAAGTTTTAATGAATATAAGAAGGTTAAAAGAAATAGGTTGTTGGAGAGGATTAAGGCATATTAAAGGTTTACCAGTGAGAGGACAAAGGACAAGAACAAATAATAGAACAGTAAGAGGTAATAAAAGAAGGACAGTTGGGTCTGGAAGAAAACCACCACCATCACCAACATAATATTTTATTTATTATTTTTAATAGTTTAAATAGTTAAAATTAATTAAAGCTGTGGGTAAAAAGCGAGTTATACAACAAACAGAGGAAGAGTTAATTCAAGAAACAACTGAAATAGAGCAAAAACTTCAGGGTGATGTTAAAGTTGCAAAATCAGGTTTAAGAGAAGGTAGGATTTATATTAAATCAACATATAATAACACGATAATGACTCTAACTGATGACAAAGGAAATACTATTGCTTGGGTATCCGCAGGAAAGATTGGTTTTAAGGGTACAAAAAAAGGAACTCCTTTTGCTGCTTCCAAAGTTGCAGAAGCATTGTCTGCTGCAATTGAAAAGGTAAAGGTATCAAAAGTTATGATATATGTTCAAGGTGTTGGTACAGGAAGAGACACTGCTTTGAGAACTTTAGCAGCTAAAAATATAGATATAATAGGCATAAAAGATATAACACCAATAAGGCATGGTGGATGCAGGCCGCCAAAAGTAAGAAGAGTATAATTTATAATATTTTTTATGAAGGTAAAAACAAAAACAAAAATAATAAGAAGGTTAGGAACGGTTTTGTGGCCAAGGTATTCTAAATATTTTTTAAGAAGACCTTATCCACCTGGCCAAAAACCAAAAAGAAAAAAAACAGGATTTTCGGAATTTGGAAGACAACTTCAAGAAAAACAGAAGGTGAGATATTTATATTATGTTTCAGATAATTATTTAAGAAATCTAGTTAAAAGTATTACAAAGAAAACATTAAAAGAAGATCCATCTCAGATTTTATTGAAAAATTTAGAAATGCGCCTTGACAATGCCGTGTTAAAATCTGGTTTTGCCAATTCCATCTTTCAGGCAGCGCAATTTGTAAGCCACCGTCATATTAAAGTAAATGGAAAAAAACTAAATATAAGATCTTACAGAGTAAAAGTAGGGGATGTGATTTCTTTTTCTGATAAATTCAAAAAATCAAAAATATTTCAGGAAATTGCCAAGAGCATTGAAAAATATAACGCTCCAAATTGGATTGAGGTGGACAAAAAGAATTTTACAGCAAAAATTTTAAGAGAACCAACATTAGAAGATGTAAAATTGCCAGTAGAGCTTTCAGCGGTGTTTGAATTTTATTCTAAATAATAATTAACAATTAAAGGTTAAAATATGCTTCCATTACCGTCAGAACCAAAATTAATAAAGCAAGAAGGTAACAAAGCAGTTTTTGAAATTGAGGGGTTATATCCTGGATATGGAATAACTCTAGGTAATTCTTTAAGAAGAGTTTTACTATCTTCTTTGGTTGGCTCTTCTATAACGCAGGTTAAAATAGAAGGGGTGGCGCACGAATTTTCTACAATACCGGGTGTTTATGAAGATGTTGTAAATATAATATTAAATCTTAAGCAATTGAGGTTTAAGCTTCACGGCGACGAGCCTCAAAAAGCATACTTAAAAGTAAAAGGCGAGAAAGAAGTTAAAGGAGGAGATTTTGAATGTCCATCACAGTTAGAAGTTATTAACAAAGATCATCACATAGCAACTTTAACGTCAAAATCGGCATCTTTGAATTTAGAAGTTTTGGTTGAAAAAGGAATAGGTTATCAGCCTGTTGAGTTGAGGAAAAAAGAAAAAAAAGAAATCGGTGTTATTTATGTAGACGCTATATTTACCCCTGTTAGAAAAGTTGCCTATAAAATAGAAAATATGAGGGTTGGCGAAAGGACAGATTTCGACAGATTATTTATAGAAATTGAAACGGATGGTTCTATAACTCCACAAGAAGCTTTAGCCCAAGCATGTTCTATATTAATAGATCACTTTGATTTAATAAAAAGAGAATTCGAGAGTAAAGAGGAGGAAAACAAAACAAAAGAGGAAAAAACAGAAGCAGAAGAAGATATTTTGCGAATTCCAATTGAGGAACTCAATTTATCAACAAGAACAATAAACGCTTTAACCAGCAATAGAATTAGAACTTTGGGAGGTTTGATTAGGAAAGACAAGGAGTCTTTAATGGCAATAGAAGGGATAGGAGAAAAAGCAATAGAAGAAATAAATAAGGCAATTAAAAAATACGGTTTAAAGATAAAAGAATAAACTTATGCGAAAGAAGGTAGTTGGCAGAAAATTTCACAGGAAAACAGATGTTAGAAAGGCATTTTTAAGAAGCCTTGCAAGAAGTTTAATTTTACATGAAAAAATAAAAACAACAGAAGCAAGAGCAAAAGAGGTTGCAAGATTCGTTCAAAAATACATTACAAAAGCAAAAAAAGGAGATTTACGCTCAATCAGGCAAATAGCAAGCGATTTTTACAATGACAGAGAGTTGGTTAAAAAATTAGTTCAAGATATTGGCAAAAGATTTCAAAATAGGAAAGGCGGCTATACAAGAGTTATAAAGTTAGGGCAAAGAAAATCAGACGGAGCAAAAATGGTAATAGTAGAATTATTAAAAGAATAATATGGCAGAAAAAACTGACAAAAAAGACGAAGGAAAAGTTTATACAATAGATGTTGCGGGAAAAGTTTTGGGTAGAGTTGCTACTCAAATAGCAACAATTTTAAGAGGTAAACACTTACCAAGTTTTAGGAATTATAAAGACAGCGGCATTACAGTTGTTGTTAAGAATGTTGATAAAATTAAGGTAACAGGCAAGAAAATGGAACAAAAAAAATATTATAGCTATTCTGGTTATATTGGAGGTTTAAAAGAAAGAGTTATGAAAGACATTTTTGAAAAAGATCCAAAACAAATTTTAATAAAAGCAGTTTATGGAATGTTGCCCAAAAATAAATTAAGAAGACAGCAAATTAAAAGATTAAAGTTTGAATAAATATGCCAGATGCCAAAACAACAAAAAAAGGAAAGAGAGGGACGAGAAAAAGAACATCAAATAAATACATAGAGGCTGTAGGTAGAAGAAAGGAAGCCACAGCAATTGTTAGATTATATGAAGGCCAAAAAGGAAGTCTTGAGTTTATTGTAAACAATAAAAAATATAATGAATACTTTCCTGTGTTAGACCAGCAAAAAACAGTAATCAAACCTTTGGGAGTTATCAATAAACTCGACGGCTTTAAAATTTCAGTTTTAACAAGAGGGGGAGGATTATCAGGGCAGGCGGGTGCTGTTTGTCATGGTTTGGCAAGGGCACTGGTGAAATATAATCCTGATTTAAAACCTGTTTTGAAAGCAGAGGGATTGCTTACAAGAGACCCGAGAACGGTAGAGAGAAAGAAATATGGGCTAAAGAAAGCAAGAAGGGCTCCTCAGTGGTCGAAGAGATAAAAATTTCTTTGTTCTGATTTTGCTGTCAGACGTTTTGTCTGGCAGTTTTTAATTTTTTGTTGTAGAATTTATTAAATAGAAAAAAACGAAAAGTATGCTAAATAAAAAGAAAACTAAAAACACAAACAAAAAAACAACTAAAAAGGCAAGAAAAACAAAAGCAGAAAAAGAAAGAGAAGAGACTGATATTCAAAAAATTGTTAATCATTATTTTTTTACAAAAGGTTTGACGCTTGAGCAAATTAAAGAAGACGCCAAAAAGAAAAAAATAATCTATTCAAGATTCACGAGACCTGCCAAACAACTTTTAGAATTGGCTGGATCTGTTGAGAAGGCAATAGAAGCAATAGACAAAGTTGCTGCATGGGCAAAATCAAGAAATTTAGATTATGCAATAGAAACTGCTTTCAAAAAATGGCTGGAACTGGATAGGTTGAAACCAAAAGAAGTTGTCAAAAAACCGTTTTATAATAATATGCCAATGGTTTGGTCTGAAACAAAGAAAAAGTGGTATGTTATTGACGAGAACGGCGAATGGCTTGAGTTTGTTGGAAAAGAAGAAGATATAGAATGGCGTGAAATAAAATAAAAATATGAAAACAAAAAGATTATTTACAGCAATTACTTTGCCAGACAATATAAAAGATGAAATTTTAAAACAGAGCGAAAAATATAAAGATTTGCCGGGAAAGTTTGTAAAAAGAGAAGATTTACACATAACTTTGCTTTTTATGGGAAACGTAAAAGAAAGTGATATTGATAATGTTAAAACAAGTTTAAATGAAGTGCAAAAGTATGTTCAAAGTTTTAATGTTTCTCTTGCAAAAATAGACTTTGCTCCTCCAGGTTCAAGAATTCCAAGAATGATATGGGTTTATGTTGAAAATAATAATAATCTTCAAAAATTGCATGATTCCATTGTTAATGAGTTAGATAAAAACAAAATACCCTATTACAAAGAAGATAGGGAATATTACCCACACATTAACTTGGCAAGATTGAAAACATTTGAATTAAGAAATTTCACAGAGGAAGAAATTTTTTCTTATGAATCTGTTGACATATATTTGTCTTTTGAGGTAAAAGATTTTTCTCTGATTGAAAGCAAACTAACGAGGCAAGGCCCCATTTATAAAACAATTCACAAAGTTAACTTATATTAAAAATTATATGAAAAAAGCTTACATAATTGGTATAGGAGGAATAGGAGCTTCGGCGGTTGCCAAATATCTTTTGCATCGCGGTTGGCAGGTTGAGGGTTCTGATATGTCAAAGAGCGAGATAACAGAAAATTTAGAAAAAATTGGCGTAAAAGTAAAAATACCCCAAAAAAAAGAAAATGTTCCAGAGGATGTCGACTTGATTATTAAAAACCCTGCCATTACAGAGAAAAATGTGGAGTTACAGAGAGCATTAGAGATACAGAAGAAAAAAAACATAAAAATAAAAAATTGGCAAGAGGTTTTATCTGATGTTTCAAAAGAAAAATTTACTCTAGCAGTGTGCGGAACTCATGGAAAAAGTACCACCACAAGTATGCTGTCCATTATGATGGTAAAAACAAAACTTGATCCAACCTGCATAATTGGCACAAATATAAAAGAATTTGGCAACACAAACTTTAGGTCTGGCAAATCTAATTATTTTGTAATAGAAGCAGATGAATACGAAGGTAATTTTTTAAACTATTGGCCAAATGTTGTTATCTTAACAAGCATAGACAAAGACCACCTTGATTATTTTAAAAATTTAAGAAATATATTTTCGAATTTTGAAAAATTTATTTTAAAACTTCCGAAAAATGGCGTTTTGATTTGCAACAAAGATAGTGAAAATGTTATGAAACTCGCTAATAGAATAAAAAAGAAAAGAAAGGATATAAAAATAATTTATTATTCCTTAAAGGATAAAGATTCCAAAAAAATTAAAAAAGTTTTGAAAGTGCCAGGTTCTCATAATGTTTCAAACGCTTTGGCTGTTTTTAAGGTAGGAAAGGTTTTAGGGTTAAAAGAAAAAGATATTTTGAAAAGTTTGTCGGTTTTCAAGGGTGTGTGGAGAAGGTTTGATATAAGAAAAATAAACAGCAAAAATTTTGGGAAAATTACCATTGTTCATGATTACGCGCACAATCCTCAAAAAGTAAAAGCAGCGATTCAAGGCGTTTTTGAAAAATGGCCTAATAAAAGAATATGGATAGTTTTTCAGCCTCACCAAAGGCAGAGAACATATTATTTATTTAACGATTTTATTAAAGCATTAAAAGAGGTTGAAAATTTAATTCTTACTGAAATTTATGATGTTCCGGGCCGTGAAGTTGATAAAATTTCAGCGCACATTTCTTCCAAGCACTTGTATGAAAAATTAAAAAAATACACAGATAAAATTTGGTTTGTCAAAGATTATAAAGATGTTCCAAAGTTTTTAAAAGACAAATTTAACAAAAAAAGTGATATAATTTTAATAATGGGGGCAGGCGATATTTACGAATTAGAGAAATACTTATAAAATATGCCAAAAAAAGATAACAAAAAAATTTTATTCTTTGTAATAGACGGTTTGGCAGATGATAAAATTTTAGAATTAAATAACAGGACGCCTTTGCAGGCAGCCGATACTCCTGCTTTTGATAATTTAGCGCAAAATGGTTTGTGTGGTTTGGTAAAGCCTTATTTGCTGCCAACAGAAAAACTTCCAAATTCCGATGTGTGTCATTTGGCTTTGTTTGGTTATGATCCAAAAAAGTATTATCTTGGAAGAGGAGTTTATGAGGCTGTTGGCGCTGGAATAAAATTGAAAAAAGGAGATATTGCTTTAAGAATGAATTTTGCAACTGTTAATGAAAATATGGAAATTATAGACAGAAGAGCGCAAAGAATAGATAAAACAGAAGGTTTGTTTAAGAGTTTAGAAAAAATAAAAATTAAAGGAGCAAAAATTATTCTTAAAAAAACTTACGGCCACAGGGGAGTTTTGGTTTTGAGGTCGTCAAGAGGAGTTAAACTTTCACATCACATAACGGGGAATGATAACAAAAAATTAAATGTTAAGGTTCAGGAAATTAAACCAACAGATAATAAAAAAGAGTCATTAACAACGGCAAATATATTAAATGAATTTTTAGAAAAAGCGCACGAAGTTTTGAAAAACCATGTTGTTAACAGAAAAAGAGAAAAAGAAGGAATGTTTCCTGCAAATTATATTTTGGTTAGGGGAGCGGGAATTATTAAAAAACAAAAGTCTTTTTATGAAAAATACAAACTAAAAGCTTGTTGTGTTGCAGGCGGTAATTTGTATAGAGGGATAGCAAAGTTTTTGGGAATGGATTTAATAAGTGTAAAGGGAGCGAACGGTCTTCCCAATACCAACTTGCGAGGAAAATTTAAAGCAGTTAAAAATTCATTGGAAAAATATGATTTTGTTTTCTTGCACATAAAAGCGCCGGATAGCTTTGCTGAAGATGGCGATTTCATTTCCAAAAGAAAGTTCATAGAAAAAATAGACAAAGAATTTTCTTACATACTGCCTTTGCCCAACACAAAAATAATTGTTACAGGAGATCATGCAACTTGCTCTAAAATTAAAAGCCATTGCCTAAATTATGTTCCTCTTCTTTTTTACAACGGTGTTGATAAAGATGACGTGAGAAAGTTTTACGAAGAGGCCTGTTCTCAGGGGAAACTTGGTTTAATGAATCAATTAGATGTAATAAAGTTAGTTTTGAAATAATTTATGGCATTTGAGAATTTTAATGTTAAAGAAAATTATCCCGGTAAGAATTTAACAACTATAAAAGTGGGCGGTCCTATTAGATATTTTTTTGAAGCAAAAACAAAAGAAGATTTGTTGGAAGTTTTAAAAGAAGCAAAAAGGAATAAAATAAAATTTTATATAATCGGCTCTGGCAGTAATTTATTAATAAAAGATGAAGGCTTTGATGGTCTTTTAATAAAAATTTTATTTAATAACATTAATTTTCTTGACGATAAAAAAGTTTTTACTGATGCGGGCGTTTTTTTTTCTAAATTAGTTGATGAACTTGCAAAAAAAGGAATATATTTAAAGTTTGCTTTAGGAATACCGGGAACAATTGGAGGGGCTGTTTATGGAAATTCTGGAGGGCAAACAGAATGGATAGGAGATTTTGTTGAAAAAGTTTTTGTTATTGACACAAATGATTTTCAAGAAAAAATCTTAACTAAAGAAGAATGCAATTTCTCTTATAGAAAAAGTATTTTTCACGAGAAAAAACATCTTATAATTACAGGCGCTTTGTTTAATTTTGAAAATTGCAATTATAAAAAAGATGAGTTTTTGGATTTTTTAAAATACAGAAGGCAAACGCAACCTTTGTCAGAGCCTTCTTTTGGCAGCACTTTTCGTGGCGTTAGCGTTGATAAATTACCAAAAGATGTTTTAGAAAACATAGTAGAACAATTCCCAGAAGAAAAAAATAAAATAAATGAATTTTTTGAAAAAGGAATAGTGCCGGCTGGATGGATGATCGAAAAGTGTGGTTTGAAAAATTTTCAAATAGGAGGAGCGAAATTTTCAGAAAAGCATTCTAATTTTATTGTTAATGTTGGCAACGCAAATTTTAACGATGTCATTTCTTTAATAAATCTTGCAAAACAAAAAGCAAAAGAAAAATTTAACATAGATTTAGAAACAGAAGTTCAAATTATTTGATTTTTTTTTATCTCTCTCGTTTAAAATTTTTTATTTTTTGTTTTGTACAAAAAATTTTTTTATAAAAACTATTGACAATAATTTTCATCGTGAAAAAATTAAATAAAGATAAAAATTTTTAAAAGTTAAAGGTCGACATTAAAAGAAATTTAAAATATTAAAATTGTGGCAACAAAGAAAAAAACAACAAAAAAGAGTACAAAGAAAACAGCAAAGAAAAGCACAAAGAAAAAGACAACAAGAAAGAAAAAATAATTTTGTGAAAGTACTTGCCCCGACATAAAAGTCGGGGGTTTTTTATTTTTGCAAAAGTGGTATAATAGAAATCATTAAAAGAAACGAAAAATTATGTCTTTTTTATCCAAAATATTTGGAGATCCTAATGAGAAATATATAAAAGAAAAAAGAAAGGTTGTTGAAAAAATAAATGCTTTGGAAAAAGAAGTATCGCAGTTGAAAGATGAGCAGTTTAAAGAGAAAACTTTGCAACTAAAAGAGAGGTATCAAAAAGGAGAAAGTTTAGACGATTTACTCGTTGAGGCTTTTGCATTGGTAAGAGAAGCTGCAAAAAGAACTTTAAATCAAAGGCATTTTGATGTTCAGTTAATAGGTGGAATGGTTTTGCACGAGGGTAAAATAGCCGAAATGAAAACCGGAGAGGGAAAAACATTAACCGCCACCTTACCTTTATATCTGAATGCTTTAACAGGAAAAGGATGCCATTTAGTTACTGTTAATGATTACTTGGCAAAAAGAGATACTGTTTGGATGGGACAAATTTTTGATTTTTTAGGGTTAAGTGTTGGTTGTATAGTTCATGAGCAATCTTTTTTATATTCTACATGGCCAGATGGCATTGATACAAAAAGAGATGTGGAGGGTTCTTTCAAAGTCTTTGAGCAATACTTAAAACCTGTTAGCAGAAAAGAGGCTTATTTGGCTGATATAACTTATGGCACAAACAACGAGTTCGCCTTTGATTATCTAAAAGACAATATGGTTTACGACGCTTCTATGAGAGTTCAAAGAGGTTTTCATTACGCTATTATTGATGAAGTTGATTCTATTTTAATAGATGAAGCAAGAACACCTTTGATAATTTCAGCACCAGACGAAGAGTCGTCAAAACTTTATAAAGAATTTGTAAATGTTGTTTCCCAACTTGAAAAAGACAAACATTATATAATTGAAGAAAAATTTAAATCAGTAACTCTAACAGATGAAGGCATAAAAAAAGTAGAAGAAATTTTAGGTTTGGGAAACATCTATGAGGAGAAGGGGATAAGATTTGTTCATCACTTGCAAGAAGCCTTAAAAGCCCATGTTCTTTTTAAAAGGGACAGGGATTATGTTGTTAAAGATGGTGAAGTTATAATTGTTGATGAATTTACAGGAAGATTATTGCCAGGTAGAAGATATTCAGGAGGATTGCATCAGGCAATAGAAGCAAAAGAAGGAGTTGAAGTAAAACCAGAATCAATTACTCTGGCGTCTATTACTTTTCAAAACTTTTTTAAGATGTACGAAAAATTAGCCGGAATGACAGGGACGGCAGCAACTTCAGCAGAAGAGTTTGATAAGGTTTACAATCTTGAAGTTGTTGTTGTTCCAACAAATAAACCAATGATAAGAAAAGATTTGTCTGATGTAATATTTAAAACTGAAATTGGAAAATTCAAGGCAGTTGTTAAAAAAGTAAAAGAACTACACCAACTTGGCAGACCTGTTTTGGTTGGGACCACTTCAATTGAAAAAAATGAACTTTTGAGTGCTATGCTTCAAAGAGAAGGTATTCCTCATAATGTTTTAAATGCTAAAAATCATGAAAGAGAAGGGGAAATAATAGCGCAAGCAGGAAGACTTGGTGCTGTAACAGTCGCCACCAATATGGCAGGACGTGGTGTTGATATTATTTTAGGAGGTAACCCTCCGGATGAAGAGGAAGCAAAAAAAGTAAGGGAGTTGGGGGGACTTTTTGTTTTAGGAACTGAAAGGCATGAAGCAAGAAGAATAGATAATCAGTTAAGAGGAAGGTCAGGAAGGCAGGGAGATCCCGGAGAAACTCAATTTTATTTGTCTTTAGAAGATGATTTGTTAAGAATTTTTGGAGGCGAAAGAGCGCAGGCCTTGTTTAATACTTTAAATATAAAAGAAGACGAACCCATAGAATCTTCTTTGGTCTCAAAAATTGTAGAGTCTGCTCAAAAGAAAATAGAAGCAATGAACCTTGATTTAAGAAAGCACCTTTTAGAATTTGACGAAGTTTTAAATAAACATAGGCAGGCATTTTACAGGAAAAGAGAGGAAATTTTACTTGCAGATAATGAAAAAATGAAAGATATAACTTATTCCATATTAGAAAAACAGGGTATTAATTTAGAAAATTACAAGAAAAAAGAAAAAGAGTTGGGCGGTGAAGAATTAAGAAGAATTGAAAAGTTCACTGCCTTGAGAATACTTGATATTTTGTGGGCAGATCACTTGGAGAATATGGAGTATTTAAGACAATCTGTAAACTTGAGGGCATATGGACAAAAAGATCCTTTGGTTGAGTACAAAACAGAAGGGCACAGAATGTTTAAAGACTTTTTTGATGTTTTTGAAAATTATTTTGCCCAGACAGTTATTAAAGTTGAAAAAGTTAAAACACCTGAAGATAAAACAGTAGAGGGCAGAGGAGATACAACAATAAAAAGTCAATTTGTGAGCAATGCCAATGTTAGGAAAGTTGGCAGAAATGATCCTTGTCCTTGCGGCTCTGGAAAGAAGTACAAAAAATGCCATGGGAAATAAAATCTAGTTTTTTATAATAGTTCCTATTGTTTTGCCAGTTTTATGAAGCTCAATTAATCTTTCTGGTTTTTTGCCATTAATTACCCAAACAGGGCAAAATTTTTTTGCTATTTCTATTGATTCTTTTATTTTGTTTTTCATCTCTCCTGTTGCATCTTTTGATTTTGAAAATTTAATATCGCTTAAAAATTCCTCTTCAGGCTTTATTTTTGTTATCAACTCTCCCTTATTATTGTAGACGCCATCGACATCTGACAGAAAGATAACTTTGGTTGGTTTTATGGTATTGGATAATAGTTTTACAAGCTCATCTCCTGAAGTTATTTTAAATCCGTTTTTTATTGTAAATACTACATCTCCATAAGTAATAAGGACAAAGTTTTTTTGGAGTAGGTTTTTAATTAATGAACTTATGTTTTTATTTGTATGTAAGTTACAAGGCTCTATTGGAAAAATAGGCAGGTTGTTTTTTATGAATTCTTTTGCTACTAAGTTGTTTAACTTCCGCATTGCAAACTTGGTGTGCGAAATTCCAATTTTAGAATAATTTTCTTGTTTCTTGTGAAGGTTATACTTTTTAGCAAAATAATGCCCAAAACTCCCACCTCCATGAATAATTATCAATCTCACACCTTCTTTGTAGATTTTATAAATTGATTTTATAATTTTTACAAGTTGAACTCTTTTAAAACTTAAAGGTTTGTTTTTATTTGTTATTACGCTTCCTCCAATTTTTATTATGTAGATTTTCATAGAATTTTATATTTCATTATACCGCGTTTTTGGGTATAATTAAATATGAATTTAAGATATTAAAATTAAGAAATATAAACAATGAACAAATTTTTTGACCTATTAAATAAAGCAAATAAAGAAGTTTTTAGATTGGAGACATTAGATGAATATAAAGTAGATGAAGAAAAAGAAATTCTTGAAAGTTATAAAAGTAATAAATACGATTTTGAAGAACTAAAGAGGATATACATTAGTGAGCCTGATTAATATCTTAAATCTATAAAAAACGCCAAAGACAGAGGAGCAAATGTCTTCAGGATTCATATTGTTACGCTTTCTTTAACTAAATATTTAAAATTTGAAATAGAGATAGGCTACTATATTAATGAAATGTACGGAGAGAAAATATTTTTAATCAATAGAGAAGATTTAAACAAGATAGATAATATCAATGAACTAGAAATCTCAGATTATTGGATGTTTGATGAAAAATATGTATTGCCTATTAAATATGAGAAAGACGGTAGGTTTATTGAAATGCAAGGTCCAATAACTGAAAACATAGAAAAATACATCCACACAAAAAACAAACTACTTCCTTTAGCAAAAGATACAAAGAATTTATAAAAGAAAACAACATTAAACTAAAATACTTGAAGTTTTAAATTTAGAATAAATGAGTGTTTTATGATTTTAATAAAGCATCAATCTTGTCAACAAAATGTTTTTCGTGGTATTGCTTAACTTCTGACCATACCCTTTTGGAAATTTTAATTAAGTATATAATCTAAATCTAAGTGTAGCTAATAAATTTGCTCCGAATGCTCGCGATCGTGAACATTTGGAGCAGGTATATTTTTTCCACTTTTTAATTTGTGCAACCTTTCTTTATTCTTATTTTCTTTATTTTTACTCTTTCGTTTCCTTTTTTTAGAGTAAAATAAGATAATTAAAGAAGGTATAAAAAGATAAAAGTCAGACATTTACCAAAACTTCCGAATACCTAACTGAATTTGCTTTTAAAGATACTAAATCGTTGAAAATTTACTCATCTTATACACCCTCTTGACTTGATTTTTTGATTGTGTAAAATAATAAATATGATGGAAAAATTAATAAAATATAAGAGCGGGTAGAATTTTGGTCTTTCTGTTTTTTGTTGCCATTGACCGCATTTTTAAAAATGCGGTTTTTGGTTTATAAAGCACTCTACAATTGAATAAAGTTTAATAAATTTGACAACAAGCAGGTGCTATTTGCCAACCCAGAAATTAGAAGAATTTATGGGTGGTAGGTGGATGCCTTGGGACGGAGAGGCGACGAAGGACGTGGCGAACCTGCGATAAGCTCCGGGGAGGTGGTCGCAACCTATGATCCGGAGATCTCCGAATGGGGTAACCTATTCCGACGATAAGTCGGAATACTCTGACGTTTATCGTCAGAGGGCGAACCCGGGGAAGTGAAACATCTCAGTACCCGGAGGAAAAGAAAGTAACAACGATTCCCTTAGTAGCGGCGAGCGAACAGGGAGGAGCCCAAACTAACAGCTTCTTTTGAAGCTGTTAGGGTTGTAGGATAGGAAGGAGGGCTTAGCCCGGAAAAATTAACTTAGTTAGCCGAATGATCCTGGAAAGGACAACCATAGAGGGTGAAAGTCCCGTAGGTTAAAACTAAGTTAATTTTTCTGCTTCCTATTCCTGAGTAGCTCGAGTGCAAGAAAACCTCGAGTGAATCCGCCTGGACTATCAGGCAAGGCTAAATACTCCTCCGTCACCGATAGTGCACCAGTACCGTGAGGGAAAGGTGAAAAGTAGGGAGGTGATCCCGGTGAAATAGAACCTGAAACCTACCACTTACAAAGAGTCGGAGCTCTAACGTATGTTAGAGTGACGGCGTACTTTTTGCAGAACGGACCAGCGAGTTTAGTTGTTCTCCGAGTCGAAGGGCAGTTAATCAGCCCTAAGGCGGAGCGAAAGCGAGTGCGAATAGCGCGTTTAGGAGGACAACTAAGACCCGAAGCCGAGCGAGCTTACCATGGGCAGGGTGAACCTCGACGAAAGTCGAGGGGAGGCCCGAACCCGTGAGTCGAGCAATACTCTGGGATGACCTGTGGTAAGTAGTAAAAAGCTAATCGAGCTCGGGAATAGCTGGTTCTCCCCGAAATATATCTGAGTATAGCCCTGGAAATTACTTTCCGGAGGTAGAGCTCTGGAAGGTACGCTCGTGGATTCTATCCAGGTGTACCTACCAAACTTCGAATGCCGGAAAGACTATTCCAGGAGTCAGAACTAGGGCGCTAACGTCCTAGCTCGAGAGGGGTACAACCCAGACCTCCGTCTAAGGTCCCTAAATTCAGGCTAAGTACACTCAAGGAAGTAGGATTTCTAAGATAACTAGGAGGTTGGCTTAGAAGCAGCCATCCTTTAAAGAGTGCGTAACAGCTCACTAGTTGAGAAATCCTGCACCGAAAATACACGGGGTTTAAGCCTGATACCGAAGACGAGGACTCCAACATTGTGTTGGAGTGGTAGGGGAGCTTTCCTTTCGCAGTGAAGCTTAGGCGTGAGCCTATGTGGAGCGAAAGGAAGTGAGAATGCTGGCGTGAGTAATCGCAACTCCGGTGAGATCCCGGAGGGCCGGAAACCCAAGGTTTCCTCAGCAATGGCAATCACCTGAGGGTTAGGCGGTCCTTAGGTCAAAGCCGAAAGGTTTTGGCTGATGGATAGCAGGTTAATATTCCTGCCCCTGTATACCTTTCTGAAGGGTGACGTAGAAAACAAGCTTAGATGGGATTAGTGAATTTCCTTAGGGGTTTACTACCCCGTTTCTAAGCGAGTTTTCTACCTAGAAAAGCCCGTAGGATTAAAGGTATACAGACCGTACCTCAAAACCGACACAGGTGGGTTGGTGTAAGAGCACCAAGGCCAACGGGTGAAAGCTCCTGAAGGAACTCGGCAAAAAAGCAGCCGTAAGTTCGCGATAAGGCTTGCCCAACCTCATAAGAGCGTTGGGCCGCAGCGAAAGTTTCTCTGGCGACTGTTTATCAAAAACACAGGTCCCTGCTTAACTCGTAAGAGGATGTATAGGGGCTGAGGCCTGACCAGTGCCGGAACGTTAAACCCGGGGGTCTATACTGTTTTTCAGTATAGGCTCACTGGGCTAAGCACCGGTAAACGTCCGCGGTAACTATAACCGTGTTAAAGTAGCGTAATCCCTTGCCAGGTAAGTTCTGGCCCGCATGAAAGGCTTAACGACCGGAGAACTGTCTCCAGGAGCTGCCCGATGAAAACACAGTGGTAGTGAAGATGCTACCTTCCTGCAGCTAGACAGAAAGACCCTAGGAGCTTTACTGGAGGATGGTATTGCATATTGAATCTGGATGCGTAGCGTAGCGGGGAGGCTATGAAGCCCACCTTTCGGGGTGGGTGGAGCCGCCAATGAAACACCCGCCTTTCAGGTTCAATATGCTAACCTGAGCGAAACTCAGGGACAGTGCTATCCGGACAGTTTAAGTGGGGCGCTTTCCTCCTAAAGAGTAACGGAGGAGTCCAAAGGTTGGCTAGACAGGGATGGAAATCCTGTTCGGTCCTACAAAGGGATAAGCCAGCCTTACTGTGAGGCGGATATGCCGAGCAGTTGGGAAACCAGGGCTTAGTGAACCGACTCTGGTTCATAGGACCGGAGGAGATCATCAGATAAAAGTTACCCTAGGGATAACAGGCTGGTAGGGCCCGCGAGTCCATATCTACGGCCCTGTTCGGCACCTCGATGTCGGCTCACCCCATCCTGGGGCTGGAGAAGGTCCCAAGGGTCTGGCTGTTCGCCAGTTAAAGGGGTGCGTGAGCTGGGTTCAAACCGTCGTGAGACAGGTTGGTCCCTATCTACTGCAGGCGTTTGGAACCTTGAGGGGGGCTGTCCCTAGTACGAGAGGACCGGGATGGGCTGACCTCTGGTGTACCAGCTGTCTCGTCAGAGGCACCGCTGGGTAGCTAAGTCAGTTTGAGATAAGCGCTGAAAGCATCTAAGCGCGAAGCTCGCCCCAAGATTAGGGTTCCATATAGGCTGGTGCAAGACTAGCACCTTGATAGGCCGCGGGTGTAAGGGCAGTAATGCCTTTAGCCAAGCGGTACTAATAGCCGATCTTCTAATTTCTTGGGTTGGCAAATAATACCTGCTTTGTTCAATTATAATTAAAAAGCCACTAGTGGGGGCTATACTGGGCTTGTTCCACCCGTTCCCATTCCGAACACGGAAGTGAAATAGCCCAAGGCCGATGGTAGTCAGCGCTTGTCGCTGGCGAGAGTAGGTAGCTCCCACTAGTGGCTTTTTAAGTTTGTGCCCAATGCAGAGAATTATAATTCTTTATAACTGACTATTATCGGAGGCATTAATTTTTATGGCCAATATTTACTTTACAAAATAACTAATTGTATAAATCATCCTCTTTTATTATTCGCGATTTTGTGTCATAATAATAAAAAATATGTCCCTAAGTTTTAGAAAGAAAAGTCAAAAAAACATATTGCTTGTCTTTGTTTTTGTAGTTTTCATTGTATCTTTTTTGTTTTACAATAACCAGATAAGGGTTTTTTTCTATACGATATTCAAACCAATATCTCCTTTTTTTACTTTTTTAGGAGGTTTTTATCATAATAACATAGAGCCTTTTTTTACTGTAAAGCAGGTTTACCAAGAGAACAAAGAAATAAAACAAAAAATTACAGAATTGGAAAAGCTAAAATTTGAGTCAGAGTTGTTATTGAAAAAAGGAAAAGAATCTTTGATTTTCCAAGGTTTTAATACATTGGAAGCAAGAATTTTAAGTAGATCATTGTCGCAAGATGTTTTAATAATGTTTACTTACAGCAAAGACAAACCAATAAAATCTAGTTATCCTGTATTTTTGAAAAGCGGAATTTTGATAGGTTTTGTTGATAAAGTTTTTACATCACCTTTATCAGGAAATTATTTTTTTTCAGTTAAATTATTATCGCAAGAAGGCCAAACTTTGGAAGTTTCAAATTACAAAGGTGAAAAAGTAGGAGTTTTAACAGGGCTTGGCAAGGGCAGGGTTATGCTGGATTTGATACCACGGGAAGTTGACCTAAAAGAAGGTTATTATCTTTTTTCAAAAAGCGAAAGTGTGAATGTGCCAGAGGGTTTTTTAGTAGGTCAGGTGAAGAAAGTACACAAAAATGATTTAGACCCATTCTTAAAAGCAGAAGCGTCGCTTATAGAAGATCCTTTTTTAGAAGAATTTTTTAATGTTTTAATAATACCATAATGCCAAAAGAGTTTGTTTCATTTTTAATCCCTTTTACAACTGCATTGTTTTTTACGGCGCCAGCGCATTTTAATAGTATCATTTTTGCAATTATTTTTTTTATTTTTGTTTTTTTGAAATTGTTGTTTTTGAAGGACGCAGGATTTATTTCTTACATTGCGCTTTTGTTGTCAGGCATAATTTTTGATATTTTTTCTTTATACTCTTATCCTTTATTTTCAGGATTATTTTTGGTTTTAATTATAGTCCACTATTTGGTGATTCAAAAATCAATTATTTATTAGAATATGTTTGAAGGGAAAAATAAAAAATTTTATGACGTTTCAGATGATTTTTTTGCCAATCGCAATTTAGATATAGAAGAAAGTGTTGGTAGTTCTTTAAATATTTCATTAAAAAGACAGGCAATAATTTTAATTTCTGTCTCGATTTTTGTATTTCTTTTTTTTGCAGGCAAAATCCTTTTTACACAAATAGTTAAAGGCAGTGAGTTTGAAAATGTTTCTTTGCAAAATGCTTTTATGGAAAAGAAACTTAAAGCCAACAGAGGCGTGATTTACGACAGAAATATGAATCAATTGGCTTTTAATGACATTCAGTTTAATTTGGTTTTAAATCTTGAAAATTATAACTTATCTGAAATAAAAAATGAAATTTACAACATTTCCAAGGTCATTGATTTAGATTCAGATGAAGAAAGTTTACTAAAGGTTATAGAAGATGCAAAAAATAATGGCAAAGATAAATTTATATTGAAAGAAAATTTACCATATGAAAATGTTTTATCTTTTTATGCATTGCCTTATGATTTTAAGTTTGTAAGTTTAGAAAGAGATGTAAAAAGATTTTATGAAAACGGTCCTTACTTTTCTCATATAATAGGTTACACAAGTAAAATTACTTTGGAAGAATGGAAAGAAAACAAAGATATTTATGATATTTATGATGTTGTTGGTAGGGCAGGAGTTGAAAAAGTATATGAAGAATATTTAAGAAGTTCGCCGGGGAAAATTGTATACAAAAGAGATGCCAGAAACAATGCAATAGGGAAGGTAGTTGAACAACCGCCATCTCCGGGCAGCAGCGTTGTTTTAACAATAGATAAAAATTTACAAGAATTTATTTTCGATTCTTTGGAAAAACAGGTAAAAGATAAAAAAGCAGATGGTGGTGTTGTTATAGTTATGAAGCCAAAAACAGGGGAAATTTTATCACTTGTAAGTTATCCAAGTTATGATAATAATATTTTCTCAAAAGGAACATTTCAAGATATTGAAAGTCTATTTAATGATAAATCAAGGCCAATGTTTAATAGAGCAATTTCGGGCATTGGTTTTCCCACCGGTTCTACAATCAAACCTTTTATAGGAGTTGCTGGATTGGCGGAAGGGATAGTGAACGAATTTACAAAATTCGATACTTCTTCTGGTAAAATAATCGTTCGAAATCCTTATAATAAAGACATCGTTTATGAATTTCATGATTGGCAGCCTCATGGATTAGTTGATATAAGAAAAGCAATAGCAGTTTCTTCAAACATATATTTTTACATAGTTGGAGGAGGTTATAAAGATTTTAAGGGTTTAGGGGTTGAAAAAGTGAAATCGTGGCTTGAAAAGTTTGGTTTTTCCAAAAAAACTCAAATAGATTTAACATCAGAAGGAGAAGGATTTATTCCTTACCCTGAGTGGAAAAAAGATAAATTAAAGGAAAATTGGTATATTGGTGACACATATAACTTATCTATTGGACAGGGTTATTTTTCGGCAACTCCTATTGAATTAATTACAGCATATTCTGGCATAGCAAATGATGGTTATATAGTGAAGCCAAGAGTAGTTAAAGAAATAATTAATAGCGAAACAAAAGAAGTTGTGAGAACTTTTGAACCTGAAATACTTTACTCTAATTTGGCAGAAAAAAGAATTTTTAGGATTATAAAAGAAGGAATGCGCCAGAGTGTTGAGTATGGAACAGCTACTTTTTTAAACGACTTACCTGTAAAAGTTGGAGCAAAAACAGGTACTGCTCAAATAGGCATAAAAACAGAAGCAGGAGAAGATATAATACACAGTTGGATAGTTACCTTCTACCCCTATGACAATCCTGAAATAATTATAATTGCGATGTTGGAAAATGTTAGAGGAAAAGGATTAGGACCTACGGTTATTGCAAAAGAAGTTTTAGAAAAAATAATTAACGAAAACTTAAAGTTTTAGGTTTTTGTTGACATTTTTTAAAGTTTGTAGATAATTTATTAATATTATTTTGAAAATTGTATGCCAAGTAATAAATATACAACAACAAAAGAAGGACTTAAAAGAGCAAAAAAAGAATTGCAAGAACTTAAAGAAAAAAGGAAAGAAATTGCTCAGAGGTTAAAAGAAGCGATGTCTTTTGGGGATTTGTCTGAGAACGCCGAATATCAGGATGCAAGAGAACAGCAGGCGATGTTAGAGAAAAAGATAAGTGAATTAGAGGATTTTATAGAAAACGCAATTGTTGTTGATGTTGTCAAAAGTAAAAACACAGTTTCTTTAGGGAGTAAGGTTGAACTTGAAAGTAATGGTAAGAAATTTGTTTTTGAACTAGTTGAGCCAGCCTTTGCAAATCCTTTAGAAGGTAAAATATCAATAGATTCTCCTTTAGGTCAGGTTTTACTTTCAAAAAAAGTTGGAGATGAAGTTTTGGTCGAAACTCCTAACGGAAAAGTTAATTACAAGATATTAAAAATTAGTTAAATTTTTCTATGTTTGATATTTTGAGCGTTTTTATTGTAGTCGTAGGGCTTGTCGTTTTTGAAGTTGTTAATAGTATAGACAACGCTATTGTGAACGCTCATATATTAAAAACGATGTCTCAATGGGCAAGACGATGGTTTTTAATTTGGGGTTTGATTACAGCTGTTTTTTTAATAAGGGGAGTTTTGCCATTTTTAATATTATGGTTAACCCATCCTGATGTATCCTTTATCCAAGCGTGGCATATTGTGTTTTCTGGTGATATAAATTTATCCAAAGAACATTTCGAAGAAACCTCTTTTATTTTGCTTTTGGGTGGTGGAATGTTTTTACTCTTGCTTTATTTTCACTGGCTTTTTCTGGAAAAGAAAAATCCATTTTTCCCAATAGACAAACTAATAGAGCCTAGAAACTATGGAGTTTGGTTTTTTGCTGTTGCAGCATTGTTGTTAGTGTTAGTTCTGTATTTTGCGAGAGAAAATCCAATAGCAATGTTATCTGCTGCCGTTGGTAATGCAGGCTTTTTTATATTGTATGGTTTTCGTGAAACAGCAGAAAAAGAGGAACAAAAAATGTTATCAGGGCAGTCAACCAAATCAGATATATCAAAGCTATTGTTCTTAGAAGTTTTAGATGCCTCTTTTAGTATAGATAGTGTTGTTGGCGCTTTTGCCTTTACAACAAGTATTCCTTTGATTTTACTTGGTAATGGAATAGGGGCTTTGGTTGTAAGAGAACTTACAATTAAAAGCATAGATAAAGTTGCCAAATACAGATGGTTGAAAAATGGAGCTATGACTTCAATCGGGTTTCTGGGCGGTTTTATGATTTTGGAGGGTTTCGGCGTGCATATTCCAGAATGGCTTCCTACTTTAACAACAATAGGCTTAGTTGGAGTTGCTTTTTATTATTCAAGAAAATTAATAAAAAAGCAAGGAAATCACTTGGTTTAACGGCATCTCTTTATAGAGTAAAATTAATATAAAGGTTTAATTTTGTAATTTTTGTTTTGTTTGGTAAAATTGGTTATTAATTTAAGAATTTAAATTCTATGGAAGAAGATGTAAAAAAAGATAAGCTAAAAAAAGTAGAAAATTTGCGAAAACTTGGTATAAATCCTTATCCTGTGGAGGTTGGAGATTTAATAAGAATAAGAGAGGTTTTAGATAATTTTGAGGAATATGAGAAAAAAGGCGAAAAGATTAAAATTGCAGGAAGAATTTTAAGTAGAAGGTGGCACGGAAAAATAATTTTTTTAACAATAGATGATAATACAGATGAAATTCAGGTTGTTTTAAGAGAGGATATTTTAGGAGAAGAGAACTACAATTTATTTTTAGATAATATTGAAAAAGACGATATTGTTGAGTTTTTAGGTGAGGTAATGATTACGAAGAGAGGGCAAAAAAGTTTACTGGCTAGTTCCTGGCGAATTCTTACAAAAGCAATTTTGCCAATTCCGGATAGATGGTATGGGTTAAAAGATGTTGAGGAAAGATATAGAAAAAGATATTTAGATTTGTTGTTAAACAGAGAGGTGAAGGAAAATTTTATTTTAAGGAGTAAAATAATTAAAGAAATAAGAAAGTATTTGGACGAACAGGGCTTCATTGAAGTTGAAACGCCTGTTTTACAACCAATTTATGGCGGGGCTTCGGCAAGGCCCTTTATTACGGATCTTTTTGTTTTAAAAATGAAACTTTATTTAAGAATATCTCCTGAGTTATATTTAAAAAGACTAATAGTTGGAGGATTTGATAAAGTTTATGAACTCGGAAGAGTATTTAGAAACGAAGGGATAGATAGAACTCATAACCCAGAATTTACTTCTTTAGAATTTTACATTGCCTATTGCGATTATAAAAAATTAATGGATTTTACAGAGCAGTTTATAAGAGAAGTTGTCAAAAGAAGTATTGGAAGAACAAAAATTATATATGAGGATAAAGAAATTGATTTTGAGAAAAAATGGGAAAGATTGGATTATTGTGAATTGTTTGAAAAAGAAGTGGGGTTACATCCTTTAAGGGCTGATATTTCTCAATTAAGAGAAAAAGCAAAAGAGTTGGGTGTGGAGATAAAAAAAGAAGATACAGAAATTGAAATAATTGACGAGTTGTTTAAAGAAGTATGCCTTCCGAAGTTGCAAAATCCAACATTTTTAATAAATCATCCTAAGGGCACATTTCCATTAGCAAAATCAAGAGATGACAATGGCGAATATTTGGCAAGTTTTCAGGTTTTTGCAGGAGGTATGCAGTTGATAACTGCCTTTTCTGAGTTAAACGACCCAATTGAGCAAGAAGAACGTCTTAAAGAACAAGAAAAAATTTTTAAAAAAGGTTTGGATATAGCTCATCGTCTTGATGAGGATTTTATAGAGGCTTTAAGTTATGGTATGCCTCCAACTGCTGGGTTTGGACTTGGAATAGACAGGTTTGTTTCCTTATTAACAAACTCTCATGCCATAAAAGATGTTATATTATTTCCATTTTTAAGGCCTAGAAATTAAAAATATGATAGACATAAAATTAATAAGAGAAAATCCAGATTATATTAAAAAGGCGCTTTCAAAAAGAAAAGTTGATGGTAAATCAATAGATAATATTTTAGAGTTAGATAAAGTTTATAGAGAAAATTTAACAAATTTAGAAAATCTAAGAGCGCAACTTAATAAAATTTCAAAAAAGGTTCCAAAAACAGATGACAAAGAGCCATTATTAAAACAGGCGCAAGAAATAAAAAAAGAAATATCTATTTTAGAAGATAAGGTGTCGCAGATAAAAGAAGAATTAGATAATTTAATGTACTCTTTGCCAAACATTCCCCAAGAAGATGTACCAGATGGAGGAGAAGACGACTTTATAGAACTTAAAAAATGGGGAGAGCCAACTAAATTTGATTTTGCAATAAAAGACCACTTAGATTTGGGAGAAGCGTTAGATATTATAGATGTTAAAAGGGCTACTAAAGTTTCTGGGTCTAGATTTTATTATTTAAAAGGAAAAGGGGCTTTATTGGAGTTTGCTTTGGTAAATTTTATAATTGATAAGGCCTTGAAGAACAATTTTATTCCTGTTATACCACCTGTTTTGATAAGGTATGAGATAATGAAAGCAATGGGTTATATAGACACTCCAGAAGATTTAGCAGAAAGATATTTCTTAGAAAAAGATAATTTATTTTTGGTTGGAACTTCTGAACAATCAGTTGGGCCAATGCATAAAGACGAAGTTTTCGAGAAAGATGATTTGCCAAGGCGATACATTGCTTTTTCAAGTTGTTTCAGAGAAGAGGCAGGTTCTTATGGAAAAGATATAAGAGGGATATTAAGGGTTCATCAGTTTGATAAGGTAGAGCTTTTTAGTTATGCTTTACCCGAAAAATCGAAAGAAGAGCACGAGTTTTTGGTTAATTTTGAAGAAAGTTTGTGGCAAGATCTTAAAATACCATACAGAGTTTTGCTTTTAGCAAGTAATGATATGTCAAGACCATCTTCTAAAACGATAGATATAGAAGCGTGGATACCTTCGCAAAATAAATATAGAGAAGTAAGCTCTGCTTCTAATACAACTGATTTTCAAGCAAGGAGGTTGAATATTAAATATAAAGATGAACAAAACAATTTGCGCTTTGTCCATATGTTAAACGCCACTGGTTTGCCTATTGGTAGAACTATTATAACGATTATGGAAAATTATCAAACAAAAGAAGGTAGAATAAAAGTTCCTGATGTTTTAGTAAAATATTTAGGCTTTGAAATTATATAAAAAATATGGCAACAAGCCTTGTTGTTTTACACGGATGGGGGTCAAACTCTCAAAGATGGCAAAAAGTCAAAGAATTACTTGAAAGTAAGGGAATTAGTGCTATTATCTATGACTTGCCGGGTTTTGGTTATCAAAAAGAACCAGACAGGCCTTTTAATTTAGACGATTATATAAATTGGGTTGAGAAGAATATTTTTTCTAAAGTTGATGGCGATTTTATATTACTCGGACATTCTTTTGGCGGAAGAATAGCAATAAAATACTGTGGCACTAGAGATGATAAAAGAATAAAAAAACTTATTTTAGTTTCTTCTCCTGTAAGGCCAAAGCATAAACCTTTTTATATAGATTTGATTTTGAAAGTTGCTAAAAAACTATCCTTTATTCCGTTTTTTGACAAATTGCGAATTCTTTTTTACAGAAAAATTTTGAGAGTAGAAGATTATATCAAACTAAAAGGAGTTATGAAAGAAACTTTTAAAAATATTGTTTCAGAAGATATTTCAATTTGGCTTGAAAAAATAAAAGTTAAAACTTTAATAATATGGGGTGATAAAGATAAAATTGTTTCTCCAAAATTGGGTTATGAACTAAAAGAAAGAATAAACGATTCAGAGCTAAAAATGATAAAAGGATGCGGCCACGCCCCTTATTTAACCCATCCACAGGAGTTCGCCGAGATAATTTATAGTTTTATTAAAGGTAAAAAATATTAGGAAAATTTTCAAAGTTAAAAATATATGACGTTACTTGCTTTTCTACTTAATATTATTTACTTTTTATGGTTTTTAATAATATTAAAAAAGGCATTATTGTGGACAAAATTGTGGCAAACGAAAAATTACTATGTCGGTAGAATGTTGGCACACCTCGAAACTTACAATGGGAAAAGACTTATCTATAATAAATTAACTTACATAAAAGCATTTTTTATATTATCAGTTGCGGTGTTATTTACCATAGGCTCACTTGTTAGTTTTTTTGATTTAATATTTTCTAAAACTAACATAGAATTATTTCATTATATTGCTGAAATTATTGAATCATTTGGTGTTCTACTTTTTTTCCCCTTCATCTTACCGATATTAATTGCACCTATAATCTATACATTGGAGGCAGGAAAATTTTTCTTCGATACAATAAGTGAAAAAGTAGAAAAGCCAGTTTTTACCCCAAAAGTTATTGGAATATTGATTTTATCTATTCTTATTCCTATTTTATTATTTTTTGGTTTTGATCATTTCTTATTACCTCTTTTTGATGAGATGCCATTATTGGGTTGGGGCCTAAAATTTAACTTAATGATCGTCCTAGATGGATTTATGCCCTTAATAGTCACTTTGGTTGTTTTATTCTTTTCTTTGATTACTTATTTAGTACAAAAACGAACTGAATCTGAGGTTAGGAAGAAACTAAAAGCATTAAATAACCTTAAAATTGTTGCTATTACAGGTTCTTATGGAAAAAGCACAGCAAAAGAGTTAATAGCCTTATTTTTATCTAAAAAATTTAATATTGTTAAGACAGAAAAAAATACTAATACTTCTTTTGGTATTTACGATACTATTTTAAGAGAAGTTAACGAGAATACTGATATTTTTGTGGTAGAAATAGGCGCTTACAAGAAAAATGATATTGAAAAAACATGTAAAGTTTTTGGAGATAAATTTAAGGTAGGAGTCTTAACAGGAATAAACCAGCAGCACTTAAGGGTATTCGGTTCTCAAGAAAACATAATTAAAGCTAAATTTGATATAGTAAAACAACTTCCAGAAGGTGGTGTTGGGGTTGTTAATTACAATAGTAAATTGGTTGCCCAAAATATTGACATAATAGAAAACAAAAAGAAAATTTTATGTGGGTCTTCGCAAGAATGCGACTTTCAAGTAATTAATTTAAAGGTTGAAAAAGAAAAAGTATTGTTTACAATTCATAACAAAAGTAGTGGCGAAAAAGAGAATTTTGAAATTAAAAAACCAGGAGGAGAGCAATTGGCAGAAGGATTTTGCTTGGCTTGTGCTGCGTGCAGCGTTTTTAATATAAGTTTGTCTGAAATAAAAGAATCTAGTCCGCAAGTAAACGAACTTTCTCATCCGATATCTTTGTATCACGCTAATAATTTGGATATAGTTGCTTCAACTTATTCTTCAAATCCCAATAGTGTATTGTCTATAAAAGACTATGTCAAACTTTGGGGCGGGAAAAAAGTTATTATTATGCCATGTCTTATAGAATTAGGAAAAGAAGCAAAAAGAATCCACAAGGAGTTAGCAATGGAATTAGAAAAAGTTTTTGATTTATCTATTTTTACAACAAGGGATTACGAAAAAGAGATTTTAAAAACTTTTCAGAACAAAAACAAAGTGCTATTTTCAAGTGATAAAGAGTTAATTTTAAATAGAATCAAAGAAATTTTGAGCGACACAAAAGACAGCGTGTTGGTTTTAGAGGGGAGAAGTAGGCAGGATATTATAAATTATATATTCGAAAACTATGGAATTAATAACAATTAAAAATAAAGAATTGTGGGATAGTTTATGTGATAAATGTTTTCATGAAAAAACTTTTTTACAATCTTTTAATTGGGGAGTGTTTAATGAAAAATTAAACAATAAAGTTTTTTATTTTGGGGTAAAAGAGGGGAATGAGATTTTAGGAATTTGCTTGGTTATAGAAATAAAAGCAAAAAGAGGTACATTTCTGCACGTTCCTCATGGGCCTTTAATTTTTAAAGAAGAAAATAAGTTTAAAGTGATGAAATTTTTAAGAGATAAACTATTTGAATTGGCAAAAGAAGAGGGCGCCAGTTTTGTGAGATTTTCTCCTATTCTACAAAAAACAGAAGAAAATGAAAAAATTTTTATAGATTTAGATTTTAATCCGTCTCCTATACACATGCACCCTGAGGTAACATGGGTTTTAGATATTTCTAAACCTGAAAGCGAACTTTTATACGGAATGAGGAAAACAACAAGATATTTAATTAGACAGGCTTTTAACATTAAAGAACTCAAAGTGAGGGCATCAAAAAATATAGAGGATGTAGATAGATTTTATGACTTATATTCCTATACAGCAAAAGTTCAAAAGTTCACACCTTTTTCTTATAGTTACATAAAAAATGAATTCGAAGTTTTTGCCAATGACAAAAAGGCAATGCTCTTTTTTGCAGAGTATAAAAATAAACCCTTATCAACTGCTTTTATACTTTTCTGGAAGGATACAATATTCTATCATCATGGCGCTTCTGTGAGATCAAAAATTCCAGCGTCATATCTTTTACAGTGGGAAATAATAAAAATAGCAAAACTTTCAAACTATAAATTTTATAACTTTTGGGGAATTTCGCCTGTAAAAAAAATAGGCAATAAAATAGAATTTGTTAATGAAAAACATCCTTGGAATGGTCTTAGTTTGTTTAAAATGAGGTTTGGTGGTGAAGTGCATGAGTATGTTAAAACTATGGATTTAGTTGTTTCTAAACCAAAATATTTGTTTAATAGACTTGTTGAAACATTAAGAAAGAAAAAAAGGGGATTGTGAATAAAATATGAGAAATAGAAAAAAGGGTGGTTCAATTTTTATTTTTGTTATTATTGGAGTTATTTTAGTAGGTGTTTTGGTATATTTTTTGTTCTTTTCAAGTTTTTTCAAAATTCAAAATATATTTCTTGTTTCTAATACAGAAGATTACGATAAATTTAATACTTTTTTTCAAACATATATAAATACGAATATCTTGTTTTTTAATAAAAATGAGTTCGTCGGCAACTTAAAAGATAAGTTTCCTATAGTCGACAATGTTGATATAAAAAAGAAATTTCCAAATTCTTTAGAGATAAAAATAGAATACAGGAAACCAAAATATTATGTTTGTTCGGAAGAGTGTTTTCTAATAGATAAAAAAGGATTTGTATTTCAAAAAGTAGATAAATCTTTTAATTTTGATGAGTTGGTAAAGCTTGAGAACGGTTTTAATAATATAAAAGTTGGCAAATATATTGCAAGCGAAAGCGATTTTAATAAGATAGATTTTATATTAAATAACTTAGCAGGCAACAACATAAAAGTTTTAAGTGTAGATCTTAAAAACGAAACTGTTTATTTTAATAATGAAGATTTTTCTATAATTTTTGCATTAGTTGAAGATGTGAACTGGCAGTTGGAAAAATTTTTTACAGCGTTAAAGAAAATAAAAGACACAGAAGACATGAATAAACTTGAATACATAGATGTAAGATTCGGAGATAGAGTGTATTATAAGTGATTTTTAAATAGGATTAATTGATAAAGAGTATGTAATTTGAGCCCACCTTTTTACTTATTTTTTTTACCGATTTTATTATATTTAATGAAACATACCCGTCCCAAACGTTCACAATGTGAACGTTTGGGACAAGGAATATGTTATTAATTTTTTTCTATTTTTTTTCATAAATTCGAATTGATAAACATTAAAAATATTTTTATATCTTTGTGTCGCCAATTTTAAATCAATTATAAAATTAATTTTTATCTGTAAATAAAAACCTTACACATTGAGCTCGCTTTTTATTTTTTTATAGTATGATAAAATTTAATATTAATCAAAAATAATGAAAATAAAACAACTTTTAAAGCCTAAAATATTGATTCTTGGTTTCGGAAGAGAGGGACAGGATAATCTTAAATTTCTTTTGAAAATAGGCAAAAAATATAATATTGGCATTGCTGACAAAAATTCTCTTGAGGTATTTCCAGAAAGGGTACAGAACTTAATAAGAAAACATAAGATAAATTTTTATAGCGGAGATGATTATTTGAAAGCCATAAAAGATTATGAAGTTATTATCAAAAGCCCAGGCATACCATTTAAAATATTGCCTAAAAAATTACTCAAAGGTAAAATTTTAACAAGCCAGACGGATATATTTTTTAGCAATCATAAAGGAACAATTATAGGAATTACAGGGACGAAAGGAAAGAGCACAACAACCACTTTAATTTATAAAATATTAAAGGAAAACCTTAAAACAGGAAAAGCAAAATATAAAAGAGTATTTTTAATTGGGAATATAGGAAAGCCTGTTTTGTCCTATTTGAGAGATAGTAAGAATGGAGATATTTATGTTTATGAACTTTCCTGCCACCAATTGCATAATTTAAGACAAAGTCCTCATATAGCAGTTTGGACAAATATTTACAGAGAACATCTCGATTACTATAAATCTTTCAAAGATTATTATATGTCAAAGGCTAATATAACTTTGTGGCAAACAGAAAAGGATCACATAGTTTATGGCGCAGATTACAAAATTGTTGAAAATATAGTTAAAAAATCAAAAGCAATAAAGCACCCTATTAAAGGAAAATATTATGAACTTGATTTTGACTTGGCACGTGAAGTTGGAAAAATAATGGGGGTAGAAGATGGAATAATAAACAAAGTTTTTTCAAAATTTAAGAATTTGGAATGCAGGCTTGAGTTTGTAGGTGAATTCAAGGGTATAAAGTTTTATAATGATTCTTTGGCAACAATACCAGAAGCTACGATTTTTGCCATAAAAAAATTTGGAAAAGGCAATATTGGCTCAATATTTTTAGGCGGTTATGAAAGGTTTTATAATTTCAAAGATTTGGCAAAAGTTATTTTAGGTTACAAAATAGATAATTTAATTTTATTTCCAGTTACAGGTGAAAGAATTTTGAATGATATTAAAAACGAAGCGAAAAAAAGAAAAATTGTTATGCCAAAATATTTTAATGTTAACAATATGAAAGATGCTGTAAAAATTGCCTTTGATGTTACTCCAAAAGGAAAAATATCTTTGCTTTCCTGCGCTTCTCCAAGTTATAACTTGTTTAAAGATTACAAAGACAGAGGAGATCAATTTAAAAGATATGTTATTTTATTCGGCAAGGAAAATTAAAGATAATCTTGGTTTTTTAAAAAATGATTACTTTGCTTTAATTATAATTTTTATAGTAGCTCTTCTTTCAATCGTGGGTATTTTGGCTATATATAGCGCTTCTGCTTATGACTCTTTTCAAAGCTTTGGCAATTATACTTATTTTTTAAATAGACATCTCGCCTTTATTGGCATTGGGGTTTTAATGTTTTTTATTTTCTATTTTCTAAATCTAAACATTATAAAAAATTATTCTTTTTTCTTTTTTTTAGCAGCTCTTGTTTTTATGTTTTTTGTTTTTTTACCCGGAATAGGGCAGGGGGTAGGAGAGTCAAAGAGGTGGGTAGATTTAAGATTTATAAGTGTTCAGCCTTCAGAATTTTTAAAGCCACTTCTTTTAATATATGTTGCAGCGTTTTTTTCAAAATTTAGTTTGGATAAGGATATTAAAAAGGATATTATTAATATAAAAAGTTATTTTCAAAAAGTTTGCCTTCCTTATTTTAAAAAAGTTTGGTTGCCTTTTATTTCAATCATTAGTTCGGTTGCTTTTGCTTTTTATTTTCAAAAAGATGCAGGTACCTTTTTTTTAATTGCTGCTCCAGTTGCTTTTATGTTTTTGATTACGAGCGCTCCCAAGTTAATTAAGGTTTTAACTGTGATTATATTTTTAATTGCAGCTTTTTTAATGGTTATATCAGAAGAATACAGAATTGTGAGAATTCAAGGTTTTTTTAATTCAACAGATATTTTGAGCTCTGATTATCAAAGCGTTCAATCTTTGATTTCTATGGGAAGTGGAGGTCTACTGGGGCAGGGGATAGGTGCTGGTTTTTCTAAAACAAATGTTCCATTAACAAAAAACGATTTTATATTCTCTGTTATAGGAGAAGAAATGGGTTTTTTGGGAAGTTTGTTAATAGTTACTTTGTTTATTATTTTTATGATGACAGGATTTTTAATGGCAAGAAGAGTTGATAATATATTTAATAAACTGCTTATTTATGGTATAGTTATATTATTATCGCTTCAGGCAATGATAAATATTCAATCTGCAGTTGGCGGAATAGTTAAAGGTATTCCTTTACCTTTTATAAGTTATGGAGGTTCTGCAACTATTACAGCTTTTAGTATGATAGGTTTGCTACTTAATGCTTATAAAAATAATTAAATTTATTTATGAGTAAAAAAGTTATTGTTTTTACAGGAGGTGGAACAGGAGGGCATATTTTCCCAATAATTTCTATCGTAAGAGGGTTAAAAAAAATAGCTCCAAACGAGTTTGAATATTATTATTTAGGTCCTGAAGATCCTCCAGAATTAATAGCGCCTCTTGAATTAGAAGGTATAAAAGTAAAATTTATAAAAACAGGGAAAATAAGAAGATATTTCAATATTGGCGACGTTGTTTCTAATGTGGTGGATCTCGTTTTTTATGTTCCAATAGGTATTTTTCAGGCATTTGGTTTTGTTTTTTCAAAGTATCCGGATTTAGTTTTTTGTAAGGGTGGTTATGGATCTTTACCAACTGCTTTATCTGCTTTTCTTTTAAGAACTCCTATTTTTTTACACGAATCAGATTTAGAGCCCGGATTGGCTAACAAAATAATTTCTAAATTCAGCCTTCTTATTTTTACATCATTCCAAGAAACTAGTTATTTTAATCCAAAAAAAACTATATTTGTTGGTAATCCTGTTAGAAAAGAAATGTTTGATATGAAATTAGAGCAAGCAATTGATATTTTGAATATTACAGGAGAAAAAAAAGTTGTTGCTTTTTTGGGAGGGTCACAAGGAGCCCGTTTTATAAATGAAATGATTTTAAACGCAATAAACGATTTTATTGATAATTTTGAAATAATTCATCAAACAGGGAAATATAATTATAAACAAGTATCAGCAGAGGCTTTAGCTTCATTGGCGCCTGAAAAGAGAAAATACTATCATTCTTTCCCAGTTCTTACAGAAAGACAACTTGCCGCAACTTATAAGATTGCCGATATTATTGTATCTCGTGGCGGAGCTGGAGCAATATTTGAAATAGCAGCATCTGGGAAACCAAGCATAATAATACCTTTTCCTTTTGCAGCAAAACATCATCAAGAGCAAAATGCTTTTTATTACCAGAAAAAAGGCGCTTGTATTGTTTTGGAGCAAGAAGTTGCCACACCCCACTTTTTTTTGGAAAAAATAAAAAGTATATTAAACAATCCTACGCTTTATGAAAAGATGTCAAAAGCCGCAAAAGAATTCGCTACCATAGACGCAGGTGATAAAATAGCAAGATATATAGTTTCATACTTAAAACCTGAGATATTACAACAAAAAGAAAAAGAATCTGGAAAAGAAGAACAGATTGAAAAACTTATAAAACAAAACTATGAAAGTTAGAGTCAGATTAGCCCCTTCACCAACAGGTTATTTGCATATGGGAACCGCTCGTGTCGCCTTGTTTAATTATCTATTTGCTAAACAAAATAACGGCTCTTTTATTTTAAGAATAGAAGACACAGATAAAGAAAGATCAAAAAAAGAATATGAGGAAGATATTATAAAATCTCTTTTATGGTTAGGTTTGAAATGGAATGAAGGTCCTGATTATAATGATTACTCAAACTATATAGGAGATCACGGTCCTTATAGACAAAGCGAAAGAGTAAGTTTATATAAAAAGTATTTGGAAATTTTATTAAACAAAGGTTTGGCATATTATTGTTTTTGTTTACCAGAAGAACTCGAGGCTCAAAAAAATTACTTAATAAGCATAGGAAAACCTCCTGTTTATTCTGGAAAATGCAGAGAGTTAAAAAAAGAAGAAGTTTTAAAAAAACTTGAAAAGGGAGAAAGACATATAATAAGATTGGCTGTTCCAAAGGATAAAATTATAAAATTTAATGATATTGTGAGGGGAGAAATTAAAATAAATAGTTCTATTATAGGTGATTTTTCTATTGCAAAAGGGTTAGAGGAGCCTTTGTATAATTTTGCTGTTGTTGTAGATGATTACGAAATGGAAATAAGTCATATTATTAGAGGGGAGGATCATATTTCAAATACTCCCAAGCAAATAATTATTCAGCAAATGCTAAATTTTAACAAAGTTTATTATGCTCATTTACCTTTAATTTTAGCTCCAGATAGAACAAAACTAAGTAAGCGTCATGGAGCAGTTTCTGTTATGGAGTTTAAGAAAATGGGTTATCTACCAGAATCAATTATTAATTTTTTGGCTTTTTTGGGATGGAATCCGGGAACAGACAAAGAAATATATTCGTTACAAGAGTTAATAAAAGATTTTTCATTAGAAAGGATTCAAAAGTCAGGAGCTATTTTCAATATTAAAAAACTAGATTTTCTAAATTCTTATTACATTAAGCAAAAAAGCGCTGACGAACTTTTTGATTTATCATATGAATACATAAAAGATTTTATAAAACAAGAAAGCGATAAAGATAAAATTAAAAAAATTTTAGAAGTTTATAAAACAAGGATAAACAAACTTTCAGATTTGCCAACAGAAATAGACTTTTTCTTTAAAGACATTAATTATCCTAAAGATTTATTAAGATGGAAAGACGCCACAGATACAGAAATCCTTCTTTGTATTGATAAGTTAGAAGATACATTAGATAATATAAAAGAGGAGGATTTTAATAGAGATTATTTATCGCAAGTTTTATTAAAAGAGGCCCAAGAATTTGCTAAAATAATAAATAGAGACGAAAAAGATAGGGGATATATGCTGTGGACTTTAAGAGTAGCTTTAACTGGCAAGAAATTTTCAGCAGGACCATTTGAAATTATGGAAATTTTAGGCAAAAAAGAAACAATAAGAAGACTTAAAAAAGCAGGAGAAATAATACAAAAAAACAGTAATGGAAATAACGATAATTAAAAAGAAAAATATAATTGTAAGTTTTTTAATAAGTGCTTTTTTGTTATCTTTTGCTTTTGTTTTTGCTCAAGGTAATCAATTAAATAACTTTTCTAATGGTTCTTTTAAGAATGGTACTAATCAAATAGAAATACCCAGAGACTTAAAAGATATTGAAAATATGGGTGATAAGGTAATAGAAACAACGAAAATTTTAGTGCCTAAAATTATAAAACAAATTTGGGAAGAAAAAATACTTCCTATTTGGCAAAAAATGTGGGATTATGCGAGAAATTTATGGGAAAAACATTTTGCAGATTCTTTTAACAATTTTTTAAAACAACTTGAAGAGTGGCTTGGTGTTACATTTAAAGAAAGAAAAGAATTAACAAAAGAAAAATTTGAAAAAGAAAAAGAAGAATTTACAAAAGAAGCTCCAGAATTAGGCAAATCTCTTTGGGAAAAATTATGGGAATTAATTAAATAAAAATATAAAATATATTGTTAAAAATCCATAAGTTCCACCAACCAAAGATAGCAGTAATGAAAGTGAAAAATTAAAGTTTCAAGAAATATTTTCAGAAATAGATAAGCAATATTATTTTATAAATGAATATTTTAATGAGATTAGAGATAAGAAAATAAATTATCCAGATAGAAAAGAATTTGAAGAGTTTATAGACATACTAAAAAAATGTTTTTTGGTGTTTTGCCAATTATTATTTAAAAAGCACGTATTACAAAAATATAATTAAAAATTACGATCTTACTCCTGAAGACGAATTTAAAATATTAGAAGATACCAAAAAAGAAATTCAAGAAATTGATGAATATTTGAAATCCATTAATGATCTTATTAACGAAAGAAATAACTTTGCTCAAAAGAGTAAGAGCGAAAACATGTATAAATGTACGACTTCATTATATAAAATATATACTTGCTGGATAGAGATGGTCTCTATGTACTTAATAGCGATATAGACTATTTTTAGAAATCCAAATGAACAAAATAAAAAATCAGCTCTTCAATATCTTGGACTTTCATTTACTATTTTGGAAAGACCTCAAATGATATTGAAATGATCCATAGTTATGCTAATAAACTTAAAAACAATATGAACCTAAAATAATAATAACTTATGGGTGGAGGATTATATCAATTTAACGTCGCACAATATAGATAAAGCGACGTATAATTAAAAAAGAATCTTTACTCATCTACTTAGGTTTTTAATAGCTTTTCCAACTAATTTTTTGGCTTATTTGTTAATTCTTCAATTTTTTTAAACAAATCTGATTCTACATCTTGTAATTCTTTTATAAATTTATCTTTATTGTTAGGATTATTTTTTAGTAACTCTATGATATTACTAAAAGTTTCCAATGTCCTCATTTTTCTGTCTTTTATTATATAGACTTGCTCAAGTAAGTAATTAATGTCTTGTATTTTGCTACTTAGTATAGCTTTTATAATTATCCATAAGGAAAAAAGTTTATTAATTTTTGTGTTTATGGTTAGTTTTCTATTATTTAATATGTCCATTCTAATATTATTTATTTCGTGTATGCATTCTTTAAACTTCTGTTCTGGAGTTTGTTCTTTTGATTGAGGTGTTTCTCTACGATTTCTCATAACTTTGTAATATTATGTTTAAGGTTTTTTCTAATTTTTCTTTTATTCCATCTATTATTTTTAAAGCGGTATCAGGTTTATGCATATAGCATATATTAATTATATCTAGTTGTAATTCTACAAAAATTCTTTCCCCTTTTCCGTAACTATTATCTTTTGCTCAATTTATCGAATTTCTTAATTCAGCAGCCTGCGTTTCTAGGAAGGAACGATAAGCATATTTTTTCAATAAGTCATCCTCTTTGCCTGTGATTGTTTTATAGTGCGCTTTTAATATTTCTATATCTTCTTTGTCTGGTGGAGTTTCTGACTTATTTGGAAATTGACGAGTTTTATATTCCTCCAACAAATCTTTTAGATAATTTAAAATAACCAATGTTTTGTAAAGTTCTATTGAAAATAATATACATTCTACTTTTTCTCTTTCTGATTCAGACAGTTCTTCTTCTGATATTTCTTCAACATTAACAACAGTTGGTTTGTATAATTGTTAGTTCATTGAAAACAGAGAGCAACTTTTTCCATCTTTCTATTTTTAAACTGCTCAAGCTAACTTCTTTTTTAACGATTTCATTGATTTCCTCTGTAATATCTTTAACATCTTCATCTTCTTGAATAAATTTTCCTATTGTTTTTAGCGTATTCTTCAATCTCTTTAAACCTATTTTCTATCTCTATAATTTTATTTTTTCTATTATTTTCTTCGCTAAAATTTTCTTTTATCATTTTTATTTCTCTATTAAATCTGAAAAATTTTCTTTTATTTTATTACTCACTTGTTCTGTGTTTTCTTTATATGCTTTTATTATTTTTTTCCAACATTAATTAAATTAAGAGATTTTTTTCATTCATTTATAGCTCCTAACAACATTAACTCTTCGTTTGCCTTTTTCTCTGGTGATTCATTTGGACGTTTTTCCATATTTTTTTAATTTTAACGTCGCACAATATTAACAAATCGTTAAAAATAATTTATTATTAAAGTATAGGCAAAAACTATGAAAAAATCAAACAAACCAATAATAAAACATATTCCTGACTTTCTTGATTATTGCGAGGTTGAAAAAGGACTTTCTCAAAAAACTCAAGAAAACTATCACAGATATTTAAAAATGTTTGTTTTATGGTTAAAAAGTAAAAATGAGAATTTGCTTCCCCATCAATTAACACCAGATCATATTTGGGAATATAGATTGTTTTTGGCAAGATATCAAAATCCAATTACAAAAAAGAATTTAGAAAAAATCACTCAAAATTATTATTTAATTGCTCTTAGGAGATTATTAAAGTTTTTTGCTGATAAGGATATTTTATCTTTACCTCCTGAAAAAGTTGCTTTATCAAAAGATATAAAGAAAGAAAAAACAGTGAAATTTTTAACGCTTGAGCAAATAGAAAAACTTCTTTTGACTCCAAACACTAAAAATATAACAGGTTTAAGGGATAGGGCTATTTTAGAAACTCTTTTTTCTACTGGTTTAAGGGTCGCAGAGCTTGTAAGTTTGAATAGAGAGCAATTTGCGAATATAAATGACAAAAAAGATTTTGAACTAAGTATTATTGGAAAAGGTTCAAGGCCAAGAACTGTTTATTTTTCAGAAAGAGCTTTGAAATGGCTTAAAAGATATTTAGAAACAAGAAATGATAAAGAAAAAGCATTGTTTATAAATTATAAAGGAAAAAAACCTGGTACAAGGTTAACAGCAAGATCTGTTGAAAGAATTGTTAAAAAATACGCCGTTGCAAGCGGTGTTCCATTTTTTACAACACCCCATACTTTAAGGCACTCTTATGCAACTGATTTGTTAATGCAGGGGGTTGATTTGAGAATAATTCAAGAGTTTTTAGGGCATAAAAATATTGTTACAACTCAAATATACACGCATGTTACCAATAAGAAATTAAGGGACATTCATAGAGAATATCATAGCGGCAACAGAATAAAAGATATTGAGTAATTTAATAAATTAATCTATATTATTTTCTTGTTCTATTTGTATTGGCTGGTAATCTAAAAGTTCTGCAACCACATAACCTGAAAAGAAAAATAAACTATGGCTTAAAATTAAAATAAGAATTATTATAATCTTTTCTTTATTTTTTCTGATTTTATTTATCATTTCTTTCACTTGATTTTTTGTTTTTTACATGATAATATAGGAATTATATCAAACTTATTAAACTTTAAAACTATGGCACAAACTAAATCTGCAGGTTCAACGAGCTTAGGAAGAGATTCAAGGCCCAAATATTTAGGTGTAAAACTTTCTGATGGCCAGAAAGTTAGAAAAGGGCAAATTATTATAAGACAGAGAGGCACTAAATATGTTCCTGGTAAAAATGTTAAGTTAGGAAAAGACTACACGATATACGCAACAAAAGATGGGGTGGTTAAATTTTATGAGAAAAACAAAACTCTATTTACAGGAAACAAAAGAAAAGTTAAAGTTGTTAGCGTAATTTAGCTTTTGCTACTTTTATAAACTCATTATACAAAGGATGGCCAATAATTGGCCTTGATTTAAATTCTGGATGGAATTGTACTCCTACAAAAAATGGATGATTCTTTAATTCTATTATTTCAACCAAATTTTTTTCAGGATTTATTCCTGAAAAAACCATTCCTTTAGAGGACAATACTTCTAAATAGTCGTTGTTAAATTCATATCTGTGCCTGTGTCTTTCATAAATTAGTTCTTTTTTGTAGGCACTAAAAGCAATTGTGCCTTTTTTTATTTTGCAAGCATACTCCCCTAATCTCATTGTTCCTCCATATTTCTTTTCTTTTAATAGAACTTTTTGATCTGGCATTATGTCAATTATTTTATTTTTTGCCTTTGGGTTAAATTCTCCAGATGTCGCATCTTTTATTTTGCATACATTTCTCGCAAATTCTATACAAGCCAACTGCATTCCAAGACATAAACCAAAATAAGGTATGTTATTTTTTCTGCAGTACTCAATCGCTCTTATTTTTCCTTCGACTCCCCTACTTCCAAATCCTCCTGGAACAACTACTCCGTGGTAATTTTTTAATTCTCTTACTTTTGACGGATTTTTTTCGTATTCCTCTGAATTTAACCAGTGAATTTCTGGTTGAACTTTATTGTACCAGCACGCATATTTTATTGATTCTATTACTGAAATATAAGCGTCGAGTAAGGTAAAATCGCCTGTTTTAAAATATTTACCGACAATTGCTATTTTTACTTTTGTAAGGTTTATGTCTTCAACAACTTTTAGGAAATCATACCAATCTTTATTGTTAACTTTTTTTATTGGTTTTTTATTAAAATGTTTTAATATCTTTTCTGCAAATTTATCTTTTTCAAAATACTTTACCAAAGAATAAATGTTCTTAACATCAGGTGCCGAAATAACATTTTCTTTTTTGATGTTACATGAAACAGACAGTTTACTTTTTCTTTTCTCATCAATTTCCCTCTTTGATCTACCGACAATGAAGTCTGGTTGTATTCCTGCCATATTTAAACTTCTAACAGCATATTGAGTTGGCTTTGTTTTCATTTCTCCTACTGAATCTGGTATCGGGAGATAACTAACCAAAACAAAACCTACATTTTTTGGGTTTTTTAATTTCATTATTCTTGCTGCTTCCAAAAAAATTAAGTTTTGATATTCGCCAACAGTTCCTCCTATTTCGACGATAAGAAAGTCTGCTTTATCTTTTTTTGCAGCGTCATTTATTCTTTGGATTATTTCATTTGTTATATCAGGAACAACTTCAACGCATTTTCCGTTGTACTTAAAACTTCTTTCTTTGTCTATAACAGATTTATAAATTAAACCTGTCGTTATATAATTTCTTGATGACAAATCTTTATTTAAAAACCTTTCATAATTTCCTATGTCTTGATCACATTCTATTCCATCTTTAGTAACAAAAACTTCTCCGTGCTCAAGTGGATTCATTGTGCCAGCGTCTACGTTAATGTATGGGTCTATCTTTACGCAGGATACATTAAAATTTCTATCTGCTAATAATTTAGCTATGTTGGATACAGTTACTCCTTTTCCAATACTTGACATTACGCCACCTACCACAAATAAAAAATTTGTTTTTGCCATAAACTTTCTTTATAGTATATCTTCTACAACTATTAATCTAATTTTAGCTTCTAGGTTATGCTTAAATTTTAATGTTATATCATATTCACCAACTTCTTTTATTGGTTTTTCAAGTTTTACCTTAAAATATTTAGTGTTATAACCCATTTCGCTTAATTTATTCATTATTTTTTTGGCATTTATGGATTCATAAAGTCTTCCATTTTTACCAACTTTTGCTGGCATTTCAACTTCTATGCAATCTATTTTTTCAACCATTTCTTGAATTTTTAACAATTCTTTTTCTGCTTTAATTTCTTTTTGCTTCTTAGTCTTTTCAAGTTCTTTTATTGTTTTCTCATCGGCTATTTTAACTAACCCTTTTGGTATCAAGTAATTTTGAGCATAACCAACAGATACCTCTTTTATATCACCTTTATTGCCTAAACCTTCTACTCTTTTTAGCAAGATAACTTTAACTTTCATATCTTTTAATTATTTATTAATCCTTTTAAAACTTCTATTGCTTTTTCTAATTGTGTATCTTTTTCTTCATCTTCTGAATATTTTACTTCAATGTCTGGTTTTATGCCGTTTTCCTCTATCACATTTCCTTTTGGAGTTAGCCACTTTGCAACAGTAAATTTTACTGCTGAACCATCAGGAAGATCTCTTAATTCCTGCACGGATCCTTTTCCAAAGCTTTTCTCGCCTACTATTTTTACATTTTCTCTGTTATCTTTTATTGCGCCTGCCATTATTTCAGAAGCCGAAGCAGAACCTTGATTTATTAATATAACTAAAGGATAATTTTTTAACAAAGATGGTCCCTTAGATTTATATAAAACATTATTTCTATTTCCGTCAAATTGTTCAATTACTATTGTATCTTGTTCATCTAAAAACCATCCTGTTACATCAACAGCAACCTGCAAAAATCCTCCTGGATTATTTCTTAAGTCTATTATTATCCCTTTTATGTTTGGATTAGATAAAATTTTATATGCTGTTTTGGCGAATTCTTGTGTAAGATTGGCAGAAAAACTATATATTTTTATATAAGCGATGTTATCTTCTTTAACTTCGTATTTTATTAGCGGAATATAAATTTTCTCCCTCGTTATTTTAAAATCTTTTGGTTTTTTAAATTCATCTCGCACAATTGTTAAGATAACAGTAGTGCCAGCTTTACCTCTTATCAATTTTACTGCCTCTTCTAATGTCATATCTTCTGTTGATTTGCCGTCTATTGCTGTTATTATATCACCTGGTTTTATGCCTGCTTTGAAAGCTGGCGTCCCTTCTAATGGCGCTATAACAGTTAGCGTATTTTTCCTAATACCTATTTCCATTCCCACCCCTTCAAATTCTCCTGATACATCTTCTCTAAATATTTTTGCTCTTTCAGGATCTAAAAACACAGTATAAGGATCTCCTAAAGATTTTACCATTCCGCTTATTGCTCCATATAAAACTTTTTGAGAGTCTATTTTATCCGCGTATATAAAATTTTGTTTGAGGATGCCATAAACTTGCCAAAATAAAGAAAAGTCTATTTTTTCATCAATATTTTTAGGTTTTGTATTTTTAAACTCATCTATTATTACTGGCGGCAAATTTTCTTTCCCTTTTTCAAAGCCAATATAAAAAGAGACGCTCGAGGCTACTCCAATTATTATAATAACCAAAATAAGTTTTAATAAAAACTTTTTCATTTCTTATTTTTTAGATTTTAAAATCTTAAAAACAATATATATTATAAACCATTTTTCAAAAACAGACAATTTTTTGTATAAGATGAGTAAGTTTTTATAGTTTACTATTCGAAGTTATGAAATAATAGATAAAAATTAATAGAATATTGCCTGCCCCATTGTTCACGATCGTGGACAATGGGGCAGCTGAAAATTAATTATTTTTTCTTGTATTTTATTCTTATCTTTTGCATTTTCAATTTTTTTGCGGATTTTTATTTATCAGAAAATTGTATATCGTAAAATTCTTTATATATTTTTGAGTTTTTTACGAGTTGGTCGTGGGTTCCTTCTTCAACTATTTTACCATTGTGTAAAACCAAAATTTATCGCATTTTTTAATAGTTGATAGACGATGAGCGATTATTATTGCTGTGCTATTTTGCATAAGTTCATTTAAATTTTCGGTTAATACTCTTTCTGTTTTAGCATCTAAGTTTGAGGTGGGTTCGTCTAAAATTAATATTTTTGGTTTTTTAAGTATGGCCCTTGCGATAGCAATTCTTTGTTTCTGTCCTGATGATAACTTTACTCCTAACTCACCCACTATTTGATTATGTTTTTTCGGAAGTTTATTTATAAAATCTTCCAATGCAACCTTTTTTATAATATCTTGAAATTCTTCTTCTTTTACTTTTTCTGTGCCATAGATTATATTGTTTTTTATTGTATCGTGAAATAAGATAACTTCTTGTGGTACAAAGGCTATTTGTTTTCTTAAATAATAAACATCTAATTCCTTTGTGCTCGCGCCATCTATCTTAACATCGCCATTTTCAGGAAAATAAAATGCCGCTATTAAATCTGCTATTGTAGTTTTGCCAACGCCTGATTCTCCAACTAAAGCAACTTTTTCTTTTGGTTTAATTTTAAAACTAACGCCTTTTAGAATATAGTCATCTTTTTTATCATATTTGAACCATACATCTTTAAATTCTATTTCTCCTTTAATTTTTATTTTTTTTCCTTTTCTGTGTCCTGGTTTTCTTGGGGTAGTTTTGTTATTAAATCATCTAAATCTTTTAATCTTTTGATGTTTGTTTGCAAACTGGCGCTTTGTGACGCTAAAGAAACCAAGGGGCCCAAAATAAACATAGAATAACTATTTACAACTATAAGTTCTCCTATAGTTAATTCTTTTTGAAAAATTAAATAAACAGAGAAAGAAAATATAATAAGTTGCATTATTAAAGTAGAAATTTTTTGCAAAAAACCTATTTTCATCCATATGAATTCTTTTTTATTCCAAAAATATCCTCCTTTAATTAGATATTTTTTAAGTTGAGATACTTCTTTATCTATAAAACTTGCTAATTTAACAGATTTAATGTGTATATATTTTTCCCAAGTAAACCCCCATGCTCTTGCATAATATTTAAATTGGTTGTTAAGGATATTATTTATTTTTCCGATGTCTTTTAGAATTACTATTAAATAAATAAAAAATAATGCAAGAAAAAATATAAAAAATAACTTATTTATAAAAAACACTATTGCGAACCCTACTATCATAATTAAAAGTTGCGGCACAATAAAAGCATTTCTTTTACTATAATAGCCCCAGATGAAATTCCTTTATCTATTAATTCCCATAACTCTCCTGATTTTCTTTCTTTGTATTCAGACATTGGCATATTTAATATTTTTTTTAATTGTTTCTGTGAAGAATTTATATAATTTTGAACATTTAAAATTTCAGCCTTTTTTGACGCCAAATATTCTAATGAGAAAGATGTTATTTGAAGGATAGAAAAATATATTATTTGTTAACATAGAACAAAATTATTTATTAATTTTACTAGAAGATTCAGAAAAATTTAAAGGGAAATTTCTATTGACTTTTTGCGCAATTTTGAGATTATATAATATTAAAAATGAAATAAAAAATATGAGCTATAAAATCATTTCAATAATAGCCGTTGTAATTATAATAGGAGTTGTTTTAATTTATGTTTTAAGAAGTGGGAGTAATGAAACAGAGCAAGTTCAAACTCAGGAAAATCCTGTGATTTTTGAAGGTCAAGGAAATGAATTAGATCAAAATCAAGGCGAACAAGAATTTTTAGCTGGCGAGATTTATTCCTTTGAAGAAATACAAAAACATAACACAAGAGATGATTGCTGGCTTGTGATAAACGGTAAAGTTTATGATGTTACGGATTTTCTTAACAAATACCCTGAAGGTGATGCTATATTACAAAATTGCGGTAAAGATGCTACAGAAATTTTTGATAAAGAAAACACAGAAGTTAAGACATTAAAAGAAAACCTTGAAAACTATTATATAGGCGACGTAGGAAAGTAGTATTTAATTAAAAAAAATAATTTAAAACCCCGACATTATGTCGGGGTTTTTAAATACATACTTTGTGTTTGCCTTATTGGGGCCTGGCCTGTTGCATAAAAGTGGTGTCCGGCAGGACTCGACCTGTCATCCGACAGAGCGCCATATCGAATTATATGGCTAACCTTCTTAGCTTCGTTCGGCTTGCTCTGTATCGTATGATGAGACAGCAGGGTGCAATTATACCGTTCCGCTCGAACTTATTTTATCAAAAATTCCTGAACAAAGGAAGGTTGCCACTCGCGGAGTTTATCCCGCACCGAGTTTTGCTCTGGTGCGGGGTTCGCGGCATATTCCATCCCGCGACTCCAGCGGCTCGGCTCTCGCCTCGCCCTAAAATCCGCAAAAATTTTCTACCTTAATTGAAAAAATTTTTTGTGCGCCCCCCACGAAAAAGTTGGTGTTTTACCAAAAAGTCAGATTCTGGTGCCCCCGGCAGGACTCGAACCTGCAACTTCCTGCTTAAAAGGCAGTTACTCTACCAATTGAGTTACGGGGGCATATAATAGAATACTATATCAAAACAAAAATAAAAAATCAAAACATTAGTTTCATTCTTTTTATATAAAAACAAAATTTTTACTATAACCCAAGATCTTTCAACTTCTTAAGAAGTTCTTTCTGTTCTTTTGTTAATTTATTTGGCATATTTATCTTAATCCTTACATACAAATTCCCTCTTCCAAAACCATTAAAATGGGGTATTCCCTCTCCTTTTATTTTTAGAACAGTTCCATCTTGGGTTCTTTCTGGAATCTCTACTTTTATTTTTTTGTTATCTATTCCTAATACCTCAATTTCACCTCCCAAAATTGCTGTGGTTAGTGGGATGTATTTTGTTGTGTATAAATCATCTCCTTTTCTTGTAAATTCTTTGTGAGGTTTTACAATAACTCTTACATACAAATCCCCCGCAGGTCCTCCTTTTTTTCCTGCGTCTCCCTGCCCTTTTATTTTTAACACTTGGTTATTGTCAACACCTGCTGGGATTTTAATTTCCAAATTTTGCGTTGATCTTATTCTACCATTCCCTTTGCACACATTACATGGTTTTTCAGGAATATAACCTTCACCTTTACATTGGGGGCACGGAACATATCTTGTTATTACGCCAAAAAATGTTCTATTTACTTGTTGGACCTCTCCAACTCCCCTGCAAGTTTGGCATTCAACAACCTTTGTATTAGGTTCTGCTCCTATGCCAGCACATCTTTCGCACTTTATATATTTTTGAATAGTAATTTTTTTAATATTGTCTTTTAACGTATCTTCAAGTGTTAACTCTACTGCAATTTCTATATCTGCCCCCTTTTTTATATTCTTCTTTTTCGTAGTTACTCCAAAATCTCCAAAACTAAAACCTTTACCTCCGAATATCTCTGACACTACCTCCTCTAAATCTTCTATATCAAAATCAAAGCCTACCCTACCAAATCCACCATTAAAGTTTTCAAAATCAAAACCACCAAAACCTGAAAATCCTTCTTGTCCCCTTCCAGCATTTCCTGCATATTCAAAAGTTGTTCCAAATTTGTCATACTGCGCTCTTTTTTCAGGATCTGACAAAACTTGATAAGCCTCGTTTATTTCTTTAAATTTTTCCTCATCGCCTCCCTTATCAGGATGATATTTATGAGCAAGTCTTCTGTAGGCTCTTTTTATTTCTTCTTGAGAAGCATCTCTACTCACTCCTAATATTGAATAGTAATCTTTTTTCATATTTTTCTCTTTATACTTTATGATAATATAAAAAAGCAAAAGATGTAAGGTTTACTGTTTGATTTCATTGTTGTCGTGTTCATGTAATTCGTTATTAGAATTCCGTTAAGATTGATTTTGCGTTCCACCTTGCCTGTATAGTTTTTCTCCTATAGATGACAATAACTTTGATAATTCATCTGTTTTTTGTTTTATTGTTTGTATATCCTCTGTATTTTCTGCGTTTTTTAATTCGTTTATTTTGTTTTCTAATTCTTGTTTGTCTTCCGGAGATATTTTATTAGCATTTTCCTTTAAGGTTTTTTCTGCTGTATAAATCAAGTTTTCAGCAATGTTTCTTGCTTCTGTTAATTCTTTCTTTCTTTTATCTTCCTCTAAGTGCTCTTCTGCTTCTTTTTTCATTCTTTCTATTTCTTCTTTTGATAAACCAGTTGCTCCTTCTATTCTAATAGATTGACTTCTCCCCGTTGCTTTATCTTTTGCGGTAACACTTAAAATTCCGTTTGAATCGATATCAAAAGTAACTTCTATTTGAGGTACCCCTCTTGGTGCTGGTGGTATTCCATCTAGGATAAATCTCCCCAAACTTTTATTATCCTTTGCCATTGGCCTTTCACCTTGTACTACATGAACTTCTACTGATGTTTGATTGTCAGCAGCAGTTGTAAATATTTGACTTTTCCTTGTTGGTATTGTAGTATTTTTTGGAATAATTATTGTATTTATTCCACCATAGGTTTCAACACCTAGAGATAAAGGAGTAACATCAAGCAATAAAATGCTTTTTACATCACCCTTTATTATTGCTGCCTGTATTGCAGCGCCTACTGCGACAACTTCATCTGGATTTATGGACCTATTAGGTTCTTTATTGAACATTTCTCTAAGCGCTTGCTGAATAGCCGGCATTCGTGTCTGCCCACCAACTAGAATAATCTCGTTTATATCTTCTTTTTTTAATTTAGCTTCTTTTAACGTTTGTTCAACAAGTTCTATTGATCTACTAATATAAGGTCTTACCATCTGCTCTAATTGAGCTCTTAAAAGTTTATAGTTCAAATGTTTTGGACCAGAAGCGTCTGAACTTATAAAGGGAAGGTTTATTTCTGTTTCCATTGCAGATGATAATTCCATTTTTGCTTTTTCAGCAGCTTCTTTTAATCTTTGCAAAGCAAGAGGGTCCTTTGAAAGGTCTATTCCTTCATCTTTCTTGAATTGCTCTATTAACCACTCCATTATTTTTTTATCAAAATCGTCTCCCCCCAGATGGTTATCTCCACCTGTTGCGATTACTTGTATTGTATCTTCTGATACTTCAAGAATTGAAATATCTAATGTTCCTCCTCCAAAGTCATATACTAATATTCTTTCATCTTTTTTCTTATCAAAACCATAAGCTAGGGCAGCTGCTGTAGGTTCATTTATAACTCTTAAAACATTAAATCCTGCTATTTCACCTGCAATCTTAGTTGCCTTTCTTTGGCTATCATCAAAATAAGCAGGACAGGTAATAACAACATCAGTAATTTTTTCTCCTAACCTTTCTTCGGCATCTATTCTTAATTTTTGCAATATTTTTGCTGATATTTCTTCTGGAGTATACCATTTATCCCCCATCTTAACTTCGCATCCGCCAGTTTTCGACTCCCTCACTTCATATGGTAACATCTTAATATCTCTTTGCACTTCTGGATCAGAAAATCTTCTTCCTATTAACCTTTTTATTGAAAATATTGTGTTTTTAGGGTTTACTATTTGCTGTCTTTTAGCCAATACTCCAACTAAGAGTTCTCCATTTTTTGACATAGCAACAACCGAAGGAGTTGTTCTTCCACCTTCTTTATTTTCTATTATTTTTGGTTGGCCACCTTCTACAGTAGCCATTGCAGAATTAGTTGTTCCTAAATCTATTCCTAATATTTTTTCCATATCTTTAAAGTTAATTATTAATCTTTAAGGTTGCTCCCAAGTTTTCTTGGGAGCAAGACTTAAAGATTAACCTTTAACTTTTATTTTTCTTCCTCCTTCTACTTTCTTCTCTTCTTTTTTTGGCATTACAACCTTGAGGATTCCGTTTTTATATTCTGCTTCAATTTCATCTTCTTTTACCTCAGCTGGCAACATAACAGTTCTTGCTTGATATGTGCTTGATATTTCTTTTCTATAAAAGTCTTTCCCCCTTTCTTCTTTTTCTTCCTCTACTTTCCCCTCTATTCTTAAAACACCATCTTTTATTTCAACGTTTATGTCTTCTGGTTTTAGGCCTGGCATTTCAGCTTCAACTACTAAATTTTCATCTTTTTCATACATATTTATTCTTGGAACTTTTTTTAATCCAATGGTTCTCGGCAATATATTTCCTAAAGGAGACACCAACTCTGGAAATTCTTCATCAAACCATCTTTCTAATTCATAAAATGATCTTGGTACTAAAGTCATATTTTTTATTTTATTGGTTTATAATGCGACCTTCTTTATTTTTATTGTTTTGGTATGCCAACTTTAACTTTTGCAGGTCTTAAAACTTCTTTGTTTATGTAATAACCTTTTTGTAAAACTTCAATTACTACGATTTCTTTGTAATCTTCTGACTGCTTTTTTTCAATTGCCTCGTGCAAATATTCTGAAAATTTATCACCTTCTTTCACGTTAATTTCCTCAACTCCCAACTCTTTCATTAACTGCTCTATCTGTTTTTTTACTTCCATAAAGCCTTTGATTGTGTTATTTTTTTTATCATCCTCTGTAAGATATTTTTCTGAAAATTCTAAATTATCAAGTATGGGAAGTAGTTTTAAAGCAAATTTTTTTCTTGCGTTATTGACAAATTCCAGGAATCTTTTTTCCTCATCTTTTCTAAAGTTTTCAAAATTCGCTCTTTCTCTTTTCCATCCTTCTAAATACTCTTCCTTTTCTTTTTTGCACAAATCAAGTTCCCTTTTAATTTTTTCTAATTCTTTTATTTCGTCCTCATCTATTTTGTTGTTTTTCTCATCTGCCATAATTTTATATATTTTCTAAAGCTTTTAATATTTTTAATAATCTTTCATAATCAGTTCTTAAAAATCCTGAAAATACTATTATTTTGCTTTCTCTTTTGTTTTCTATTTTTGATATTGCCAATGTTATATTATTTGTTTTAAGTTCTTTTTTTATGATATCACCTATAAATATCGCGGGAATCTCTTTTAAGTCGTCTAATAAACAATCTATTTCCTCTTCTATCTTTTTTACTGTTGAAATGAAGTTTTTAATGTATTCTGGATTTTCTGTTTCTGGCTCATCTAAAATAGTATCCCATAAGCCTTCGTAAACATACCTTTCCTTTACATCGTATACTATCGTGAGTAAGTTAGCTATCGAAGACATTTTTTTTGCCAAAGATTGGGGGTTTTCTCCAAATTTTTCTATTAAACTTTTTATTTCTTGTACATATTTATTTTCTTGAACATCATTTATTTCCTGCAACTTTTTTTCTACAAATAATTTATAACCTTTTTTAGTTGGTACTCTTCCACCAGATGTGTGAGGTTGCGAAATAAATCCTTTTTCTCCTAAAGTTTGCATTTCTTTTCTTATTAAAGGAGCTGAGATTTCCAATCCAAAATTTCTCTTAAACACCTTTTCTAAGTGCTTTGAAGCAACTGGTTTGCAGTTTTTAACATAGTTCTCTATTATATTTTCCAATATAAACATTTGCCTTTCTGTTATCATAGTTTTACCTTATACTTAAATTTTAAGGCTTTATCACTCTAATGTCAAGAGTGATACTATAAAAGATTTTATTTGTTTTTTCCTAAAAGGTTTACAAGAGAGGCTGCAAAAAATATAGACGAGTATGTTCCCACTGATATTCCGACAATCAATACCAAAGAGAATAACTTAAGGCTTTCAGGACCAAAAACATACAAACTTGCCACTGCTGCTATAGTAGTTAAAGAAGTTGTTAATGATCTCAAGAGAACTTGATTTAAAGCCTTGTCTAAAGTGTTGGAGAAAGATAAATTACCTTCTTTTAGTAAATTTTCTCTTACCCTATCAAATATTATAATAGTGTCATTAATACAATAACCAAGAATTATTAAAAACGCTGTTATAATAGGTATTGTTATTTGAACATCTTGATGTTGAGAAATAAAAGCAAGAAAGCCCAAAGGAATGATAATATCGTGAATTAAAGTTAATATGGTTATTAAAGAGTATTTAAAGGATGGGACGGGATATTTTAACTGCCTAAAAGCCATTGCTATATAAATAAACATGGCAACTAAAGAGACCACTATTGCTATTACTGACTTTTGTTTTAACTCTTCGCTTATCACCGGGCCTATATTATCTAAACTAACTTCTTGCACCTGCCATTTTTTATTAATATAGTTTAATATATCTTGATATTCCTGTTGATCTAAAAACTTCGTCTTAATAATAAAAGTGCCATTATTCGTTTCGTTTATATAAAATTCTTTTAGACCTAATTCTTCTAATGTTTTTTGTAAATTATCTTTCGATATCTGATTTTCTTGAAGTTTTATTGGTTTGATTTCCAAAGAACTTCCTCCCGTGAATTCTATTCCAAAATTCAAACCAAAAAATAATATAGAGAAAATACTCAACGCCATTAAAACAAAACTGATGTTTACAAAAATTTTACTATATCTTGAAAAATTTATGAACATAATTTTATACTATTATTCTCTTATGTTTTTCTAAAAAGCTGCATATAAATGTTTTTAAAAAAACTTTCTGTACAATTAAAGCGTTTATTAAACTTAATATAATTCCCAAAGATAATGTTATCGCAAAACCTCTTAAAAAAGATGTTCCAATAAAGAACATAATACCTGCTGTTAAAAGTGTTGTTATGTTAGCGTCTCTTATAGCTGGCATTGCCCTTCTAAATCCCTCTATTATAGCAACATTTATGCTTTTACCCTCCATTAACTCCTCTTTAATTCTAGAAACTATCAAAATGTTAGCGTCAACAGCCATACCAATTGATAAAATAATTCCTCCTATTGAAGCTAAAGTTAAGGTTATTCCAGATAGTTTTATAATCGCAAGCAATGAAATTATGAAAAATACCAATGTTAAAATGATTGTGAAACCTGAAAATCTATAAACTACCAGCAATATTATTGAAATAATTAAAAACGTCCACAAACCTGCTTCTACTGATTTTTGTAGCGACTCCTGTCCCAAACCAGCTTCGACTTTTCCTTGAGATACTAATTTTATAGGAACAGGAAGGGCACCAGCATTTAAATTCCTTACAAGCTCTTTTGCTTCTTCTATTGTAAAATTTCCTGTTATTTGAGCTGATCCTCCTGTTATCTTTTGTTGTACAATAGGCGCTGATAATAATTGGTTATCTATATATATTGCCAAAGGTTTTCCTACGTTTTTTTCTGTAATTCCTTCAAAAATTTTAGCACCCTCGTCGTTGAACTGAATTAAAATTATTGGTTTTCCTACTGTATTATCAAAGGCAAGAGTTGCTTTTTTGAAATATTTTCCTGTGAGTTCAGTTGGTTTAAAATAAGGGTCTTCAAAAGCAAGCGAAAAGTTTTCTATTTTTGTTATGTCTTCGTTATTTTGCAAAGCTTCCCTTACCTTTTCCTTAATTTCTATAATTTTTTGGATTTCTTGTTCATCTCTTGGTTCTCTGAATTCCAAGAAAGGAGTTTTGCCTATAATGTTTTGAGCCTGTGTTACGTCCAAAACGCCTGGTAACTCTATTATTAATCTATATTTATCCCTTCCTGTTTGAGTTTGTATGGATGGTTCTGTAACACCAAAGAAATTCACTCTTTTTTCAATGACATCTTTTAACCCTTCTAAGATATCTTTCCTTTCTTTTTCTGGTATTTGAGACATATCAGCTTCATAAACAAAGTGAATACCTCCTTGCAAATCAAGGCCTAATTTATAATCTTTTTCAACTGCTTTTGGTAATTGAAAACCTATTTTAGAAGCCAGTTGATCTGCTAATTGGTTATACTTTTGAGGATAAACAAAAATTCCTCCTAATATAATTAATCCAAAAATAAAAAAAGTAATTAGTGCGTAAAAAACTCTTTTCATAAGAAATTAAAAACCTCCTCTTAAAAATAATGAAAATCCTACAAAGAAAATCATTCCAGCCACTATGAGGCCTGCTATGTCACCTTTCATATAATTAAGTTATTTAATCTTATTTTTATAAATATTAACTCTTTTTATAAAAAAAATCAACCCCCTTTTGAAAGGAAGTGAAAAATTCTATCCACAGTTTTTATTGTTTTTTCTCGCTTATTCTGTTTTTCCATTCACGAAGGATTTCTGCTGCAATATCTTTTCCTCCCAAACCAAAAGCTAATCCTCCTGCTATTACTAAAAACGCAACTAAACCTTTGTATAGTATAATCAATGGTTCTGACTCTATTCCTATTTGCTTTAATATTATAACTATTGCAACTAACCATACAAACCATCTTATTCCAGTCTCTACAACTTTTCCATAAGCCAAATTTAATCCCTCTACCCACATTCTTCCAATTTTAGACAAATAATTCCCTATAACAGCTGCCAATATAAACATTATGATGGCGGCTATTATATTAGGCAACCATGATACTACCTTTTCCAAAAAATTAGAAAATTCTTTGAACCCAAGAAGGTCTACTGCTGCAAACAAGAATATTATTATTAAGATCCATTTAACAATAGAACCTATCAATGCTGATGGATCTACTTTCCATTCTGATTTTTCTAAAATTTTTGTCCATCCTATCTTTTCGAAAAGATGATTGAATTTTATTACCTCCAAAATTCTGCTTACAAATTTTCCCATTAAAGCAGATATAAAAACTCCTATTGCAAAAACTATAATTGCTCCAATAATTGATGGTAAGTATCCTAAAATTTGCGACCCTAATTGATTAAAAGTTTGAGTTAAAGGGTCTACAAACGCATTAACTCCTACACTGTTGATGTGTTCCATAGTTTTTATTTTAATAATTTTAATTAAGAAATTTTTAAAACGACCTTTATTAAAATAATTGTCTCATACTGAAAATACCTGTCAATAAAAAAAATTAAAACTTATTTCTTGAAATTGTTTTAATGTGCTAAAATATATTAGAAACATATTTATTTACGGTAAATAAAATGCAAGTTCTGGAATTAGTTTCTCATAAAAAATCAAATACCTTTATATCAGATGTTTTTAGTCTTGAAGATGAAAATCTAAATTTTTTTCTAGTTGGTAAATACAAAATTTCAGACAAAAAAGATATTGAATCTAAGATTTTAAACAACATCGCCTTACTTGCGAATGAAATTTTACACTTAAAAATACCTAACCCAGAAGAACTTTTTTATTATATGCTTTCTAAAATAAACGAACACCTTATTAACTTATCAAAAATTCAAAAAATAGATTTTTTAAAAAATTTGTCTTTGGCTTTGGTTTTAATTGACTTTTCTTCTCAAGAATATAAAATTTTGTTTTCCAAAAAGGGCGATATTAAAATTTTATTGAAAAATGAAAAAGAAATTTTGGATTTATCAGAAAACTTTGAGGAGATATCTTTTTCTCAAGATTTTTTTAAAAACATAGGAGTTGGTGCTGTCAGCCCTGGCAATGTTTTATTTGTGTTAACTAATGAATTTATTGTAAACTTGCAGGAGAAAGATTTAGATGAAGAGTTTTTTTCTTGTGATAATTGGATTGATTTTTGGAAATTTTCAAAGTTTTACAAAAAGAAAATTTTAAGCAATTCTGAATCTTGTGGAATAATTGCAATTTTTACAGAAGAAAAACTTCTAAGATCACTAAAAGAAAGACAAAGTTTTCTTAAAAAGATGTTTTTTAGTAAAATAGGTTTGATAATAGTTTTTATAATAATTTTATTAATCGGGTTTTTTTATAATCATTTTATTAACAAAACTTAAAAACTCCCCTGTTTTAAGGGGAGTCTTTAAGCCATCTTTTGATTTTGATTTAGATTATCTCAACTCTGCTTTTCCTCCTGCTGCTTCAATTTTCTTTTTGATTTCTTCTGCTTCTTCTTTCTTAACTCCTTGTTTTAAAACTTGTTCGCCTTTAGCTAAACTGTCAACAAAGTCTTTTGCTTCTTTCAATCCCTTACCTGTTACATCTCTTACTACTTTTATCATTTCAATTTTCTTATCGCCTGCTGATGTAATTACAACATCAAAACTTGTTTTCTCTTCACCACCCTCTTTTGTTTCGCCTGCTGTTCCACCTGCTGCTGGAGCCGCTGCTACTGCAACAGCCGCTTGCGCAGATACACCAAATTTCTTTTCCAATATTTTAACTAACTCTGCAAGATCTAAAACTGTCATTTTCTCAATTTCTTCTACTATGTTTTTGAATTTTTCAGGAACTTGAACTTCCTGTTCTTGGTTTTCTTCTGTTTTTTGTTCATCTGCCATAATTTTTATTATTAATTAATTTTAATTTTTAATTTATAAAAATCGACCATTTTATTGTTTTTTCTTTTGTATCTCAGATAAAGCCATAACTAATTTTCTCATATTACCTTGCAGAACATTTTGGAAGCCTGAAATTGGATAAGAAAGAAGCCAAATAAGTTTTCCTTGAAGTTCTTTTTTACTGGGCAAGGCTGCTAAAGCCTCTATTTCTTGTTTTTCTTTTAATTCTCCTGCAAAAATTCCTCCTAAAATATTAAGTTTTTTAAGTTTTTTTGATATTTTAGAAATTATTTTTACAGGTTCTATTTCATCTTCGAAACCTAAAATCAAACCAAATTGCCCCTCATATTTTTTTCTATCAAAAGGAATATTAAAATATTTTAAAGCTAATCCTACAAGAGTTTTTTTAACAACTGTGAATATAGCATTTACTTTTTTTAAGTCCTTTTTTAGCGCCTCTATATCTTTTGTTGCCGTACTCTTAAAGTCAACAAAAACAGCGATTTTTTGTTTCTGAAAATTTTCTTTTAACTGTTCTAATACTTTTTGTTTTTGTTCTCTTGTTTTTGGCATATTTTTGATATTTGTTTATAAAATTAAAAAACTGCCTTTTTCCAAAGACAGCAAAAATTTACACAATAACTAATTTTAAAACTTTTGCTTTTCCTCGGCAGGACTTATTTTTGCCTGTTGCCTGCTGTCTTCGGAAAATAGAAACTTCTGAAAAATAAAAAAAAGGGAAGAGATTAATAATTAGGTAGGTACCCAGAGTCAATAAGGTCCTTTCTGCTCTGATTCCCCTGGCTCTTTCATACTTTTAATTTTATATAGTCATATATTTTTGTCAAGTTTTTGTATGAGATGAGTATAAATCTACTTTGATAAACAATCATTACTTTTCCAACCTTTCACAACCGTGAAAGTGTGAAGAAGTAATAAATTTTATTAATCAATTTCAATTATTTCTTTAATTTTTTACCTTAAAAATTTAAACTTATTTTGTTTGTGTTCTTCAAAGGTTTTTGAGAAAATCGTTTTTCTATCTTTTGTTGTTAAATAGAACCAATAGTCTGACTCTATTGGATTTAAGGCTGCTTCTATGCTTTCAATTCCAGGGTTTGCAATCGGAGTTGGAGGAAGGCCTTTATATTTATATGTGTTGTAAGGAGAGTCAATTTCTAGATCTTTTCCAGATAGAGCCGGCTTTTTTTCTTCAAGAATATAATTTAAGGTTGCATCTACTTGCAAGAGCATATTATTTTCAATACGCTTCCATAAAATTCCAGCAACGATTTTTTTGTCTTCTTTATTTTTTACTTCTTTTTCTAAAATAGACGCTATTTTCAAAACATTGTATAAGTCTTTAATATCTTTACCTTTCAGGTTTTCTTTATAATTTTCATACACTGGAGTTGCTTTTTTCTCAAAGTTTTTTAACATAATTCTAACAAAATTTTTTTCGTCTATCCCAAAGGGAATTTTGTAAGTGTCAGGAAATAAAAATCCTTCCAAACTTTCAGCATCATCTAAGAAAGAAAACTCGTCTTTAAAATCTGACGCTTTCAGGTTTGACAATTTTAACTCTATTTTTTCAATATTATATTTTTCTACTATTTCTTTAATTTTTGCGTTTGCAATATCTTCTATTTCTTTTATTGTTTTCCCTTCTGGAATAGTTATATTTATTTCATACTCGGTGCCTTTTGTGAGTTTTTTTATAAGGTTGTAAAGTGTTTCGTTTTTTTCTATATAATAATAACCTGCCTTCAAATCAGAAAATAAAAGAAAAACAGGCTTCATAAAGATATTTTTAGGTATTATTTTTTGCTGTTCTAAATTATTCAAAACCTCAAAAGCGCTCTGCCCCTTTTTCACCTCAAAGATTTTTTCTTTTTGAGTTGTTGTAAAAAGTGTAGAAATAACAATCGATATTAAAAACGATATTAAAAATATAATTAATAAAGTGCTTTTAAGACTCATTTTTTTATTAATTGTTTTAAGGTTGAGATGGTATTTGTTCTTGAGTTGGTATGGTTTGTTGTTCTGGTTGGCCTCGATTTTCTAGGGGCGCTTTATTTAAATTTTCATCTTTAAAAATAGGTTCTCCTTTTTCAAGTTTTTTGATAATTTCTTTTACTTGTTCATTGTTTGGGTTTAATTTTTCTACCTCTTTAAATTGTTCTATTGCTTTTTGTATTTCTCCTTGTCTTGCTAAAGTTAAGCCCAAATAGAATCTGGCGTTTGAATAATTAGGAAACGCTCCAACCAATATCTCGAATTGATTCCTTGCTTTATCGTATTTTTTATTATTGTAATAAACGACTCCTAAATTAAACCTAATATCAATATTTGCTGGGTCAACTTGCAATGCTTTTTGTAGGGTTTCTACAACTTTTTCTTGATTGCCTTCTTGGTTGTAAACAATGGCTAATTGATTGTAAGCTGGTATATAGTTTTCTTTTATTGATACAGCTTTTTCAGCATAATTTTTTGCTTCAGCTAAAAGAGTTTTCTTTTCTTCATTGTTATCTTGAATTAAAGATGCCTTGTATAATTTTAATGAAGCAATTTGCGTCATTACTTCTACATTTTTCGGATATAAAAACAAGACTTTTTCAAATGAGTTTATTGCAGCGTTCTCTAAACCTTGAATTGGTATTAAGTTGCTGTAAAAGTATCCTCTTTGCCTCCATATTGAGTAATTATTAGGATTTATTTTTTCTAAAATTTGGAATGTATCATTTACTGATTGTAATAATTGTCCTCTTTGTATTATTTTTTCATCCTCCTTTAACCCTTGATTATTATTAATTTCAACAAGTTTATTTATTACATTTTGTATATAGTCCAAGTAGAACAGTGGTTGATTTGGCCAAAGTTGTACGGCTTGCAGGTTTTTATTCATGGCTTCATCTATTTTATTCTGTTGAGATAATTGAAGAGATTTAAAGTAAACAAGTTCTGCTGCATATCTTTGTCCTTCTTTTATGAAGAATATTATAGATAAAATAATGGCAACTATTACAAAAAATGAATTTAGAAGATTGACGCCAATTTTTTCAGAAAGATCAAAAGTTTTAAAGTCTTTATTGGAAACTATTACGATAACAGCTAAAAGAATCCAAAAAAGATAACTTAAAACAGTGTTAGAGTAATACAAGACCATTACTGCAATCGATGCCACAAAAGAAGAGAATATTCCAGCATATAATATAAAGTTATAACTACTAACTTCTTGTAAACTTTTTCTTAAAAACCTTATAAAGTTTAAAACAGCAAAGGCTATTATGAGTAAGAAAGATATGAATCCAAATAATCCCATTGTTCCCAATATTTCGAGTAGATAAGAGGGTGCTTTTTGTAAATCCAAATTCCACAAAGGTGATTGAATAATTTCATCTGGTTTATATTTGTTAAAGATATAAGAATAAGTCCCTGGCCCTGTCCCAAATGCAGTTGATTCACTAATGGCCGATTTAGACACCTGTAAAGTGTGAGGGTAATTAATATAATCAAACTCAGACGCTGGTATTAATCCATTAATAGAAGTAATATTTGAGATGCCTATAAAACTTGAGAGACCAAACACTATAGAAAGCGCAAGAAATACCATTGGCACAATAATAAATCCTTTTTCTTTATGAAATTTGGCTGTTATCATGTAAAACAACAAAAATATCACAGTGCCAATTGTCAAAATAATCCATGCTATAAAAAAGTTTATTAAAAATATACTTACAATATTAAAAATTAAGGTAGCATAAAGCGTTTTTTTTATTATTCCTTTTGATATAACAAGCAGGGACATGCAAATAATAGTGGTAACAGCAAGAAATACAGATAATATATTATTCGAAGACATCGTTGAAAAAATTTGAAAAATAGGAGTATATCCTTGAATGAATTTAGCAAGATATAACTGTATATAACTCCAAAGAAAAATTATAGAAGCGATAAGGCTGCTAACAACGATTGAAAAAAGCAGATATATTGTTTTTGTCTCTTCTTTAAATATATTTATAGCAACTAGAAATATTAATATATAACTCATTATAGTTAGCATACTTCCTGCTGTGTCTGCTGGCCATCCCCAGAAGCTTCCACCGGGCCATTTTGAAGATATTGTAGAAAGAGTTAAAGCCAAAAAGAGTAAGGCAATGGGTAAATAAATTGTTGTTTTTCTAACCTCTAATTTTTGTGTTTTGAAATTGTAAACAAGCCATATCAAAATAGATAAAACACCGCTTATAGATAGAATTAGTTGCTTATTAAATTCAAAAAAATTTAATGTAAACGGAAGAAAAAATAATGGAATGGTAATCGTTGTTATTACTACTAATTTTTGCAAAAAACTTTGATAATCAATGGGTTGCAAAAACATTAAATTAATAATTAATGGTATTTTCATATGTTTTTATGATTTTATTTAATAACTTTAAATCA
>BEIK01000004.1 GCA_002923395.1 bacterium HR34
CTGATTTAACAGTGAAAGTTTTATCCCCTAGAAGTAAGTCAGAAGATGCGAGAAACGGCGATGGGTTTTGGGAGAAAAGCGAGTTGCAAGAAAAAGACCGGGAAGTTACAGAAGCACGTTATTGGAACGAAAATTCTTTAGCTTTTTTGATTTCTTATGGTGATTTTGACGCACTTTTTACCGGTGACATACCAAAGTATACAAGCCAGCCTTATATAATAAGTAGATACAAGGATCTATTAGTTAAGACGGAGATCGTTGGTATTCCTCATCATGGTAAGAATGGTAATTATTTCAACTCAGAGTTCGCTAAAACTATTGGTAAAGACGCAGCTGTTGTGATAGGTATAGCAACTAGAGATTATGAGGACGTAATTCTTAACGGTTACAAAAATAATAATAATAAAATAATTATTTTAGATGGAAAAAACAATGGCAGGATTACTGTATCAATAGAAGGAGGCTCTAATCAGTTTACAGTTTGCCAAAGTGTAGGAAATATTTGTAAAACATATAGTTTAACTTCTAGTTTAACTTCCGGTGGAGCGTCTTTGTCTGAATCTTTATCAGAGTCAGTTGAAAAATGCGGAGAAAGCGCATATTTTGGTCCGAATGGCATTTTCCAAAAAGCGTACATTTCTTATAGGGGAAAACAATATGATACTTCAACGCCTTTTCTTGGTATTTATCATGGTGAAGGCTTTGAATTTGTTATTGAAGCTAAAGTAGATACAGATGATAAAAAGAAATGTATGATTTTATTACACCCAAGTTCCTACGCTTTAGGTTATATTGAGGCTAACGGAGCGTCGGATAAACAAACTTTTATTAAGTTTTCAGAGGATACAGAAGGCAGTACAATAACTTACAGAATACCATATAGGTTTGATTTATATGATAACAGTGGCAATCCTTTGGTTGATAATTTTAAAGGTAAAGTTAATATTTATCTTTTTGAAATAGTACAATTTCACCCTGAAGTTAAGACAACCCTTCATTATAGAATACCTTTTGCGACTTTTAATATTAATATAAGAAAACCTGAAATTTATAATTTTTACCAATCAAACTCTGTTATCAATATTTATGATACTAATAGCAATAATGACAGTTTTGAAATAAAGTTCTCTTTCACAGGTCTTAAAGAAGGTGATGAGTATAGTATTTATTATGATGTAGATGGTGATGGAAGTTTCGAACTTTATGACAATAAAAAATATACTTTTTCTCATACTGGCAGTTCTTCAAGTCAGGAGGTTTTTATTCTATGCAATAATTTTACGAAAAGCGGCGCTAATTTTGTGTATAAGTGTGCTGTTGATGGCGATGAACCAAGTACGTTTTTCATTAAACCAAGCGCTTATTCAGGAAAATTATTCGTTGTTTTAACTGACTACAAAATAGATGGGAATTATTATTTGGCTACTGATCATTTTACTGTACCAGTTACAGTTTGTGATGAGAAGTCTTGTTTTTTTGGTGTTTTTCCAAAGAGTAATATTGAGGAGTTTATAAATTCTCTTTCTAATTTTGTTTTTGTTTTAATATCAATAGGAGCAATTTTAATGATTATTATAGGTGGTTTTGTTCTTTTAACTTCAGGAGGTAATTATGAAAGAATACAAAAAGGCAAAAAGATTCTAACTTATGCAATTTTAGGTTTTGTAGTGGCTTTATTTGCTAATATAATATACGCTTTAATTAAAACGATAATAATTTAGGTATTAAGTATTTTATAATTATAAATTTTTCATAATTTCTTCAGCCCTATTTTCTCGTTTTGTTTTATGTTTTTTAATTTTTATTTTTTTATTTCATCTTTTGTTGTCTACACCTTACCACTTTTGAAGGTTTATGCAACACCTTTTCATAAAAATAATTGAAAATTGGTGGATTTTCTGTTATTCTTATTATATAAAAGCTTTTAAGCTTTATTTTTAATTTATGGAAAATAAGAATTTTAAAAAACCTCCTGTTGTGGTGGTGATGGGTCATGTTGACGCTGGCAAGACCTCTATTTTAGATTACATAAGAAGAACTAAAGTTGCAGAGAAAGAAGCAGGTGGAATAACTCAACATATAGGAGCATATCAAATTGATTATAAAGGCAATAAAATAACATTTTTAGATACGCCGGGACATGAAGCTTTTAATGCTATGAGAAGTAGGGGAGCAAAAGTTGCTGATATTGCTGTTTTGGTTGTTGGTGCAGATGAAGGCGTAAAACCCCAAACAAAAGAAGCAATTGAAATAATTAAAAAAGAAGGCTTGCCAATGATAGTTGCCATAAACAAAATAGACAAACCAGGCGCTGATATTGAAAAAGTAAAAAGTGATTTAGCGCAACACGGAGTTTTACTTGAAGGATATGGAGGCGATGTTTCTTTTGCGGCAACAAGCGCCAAAACAGGCCACGGAATAGACGAACTATTAGAACTTATCATATTGGCTTATGAACTATCTCCTGTTAATGTTAGTTTAGAAGGCGAATTAGAAGGTGTTATAATAGAAGCAACAAAAGACAGCAAAAAAGGAAACGTAGCAACGGTTTTAATAAGAAATGGAGTTTTAAGAATTGGTGATATAATAGGAACAAAATCGGCCTATGCTAAAGTTAAAATGATGGAAGATTTTACAGGAATGAAAGTAAAAGAGGTTTTACCCGGAATGCCTGTTTTAATTTTCGGGTTTAAAAATCTTCCTGTTGTAGGTGATAAAGTTAAAAGATTTAATTCTCAACAAGAGGCTGAAAGTTATATTAAGAAAAAAGAAAGAAAAGAAAAAGAAATTAATGTTTTGCCAAACCATGAAGGCAAAAAAGTAATAAATATTGTTTTAAAAGCAGACGTAGAAGGAAGCTTGGATGCTTTAGAATATGTGTTAAAAGGAATAAAAGACGAAGAAGTTTTATTAAGAATTATTAAAAAAGGGGTGGGAGAAGCGACTGATAAAGACGCCAAAATAGCAGATGCTGGGAATGCTATTATATTTGCCTTTAGAACTAAAATTTCAAAGCCAGCGTTAAATTTAATTGATGCTAAAAAGATTAAAGTATACACAGCAGATGTTATATATGATTTTGTGGAAGTTGCGAGAAAAATGATAGATGATATTAAAAAACCAAAAGAGCAAAGAATTGATTTGGGAAAATTAAAAGTTTTAGTTGTTTTTATGACTAAAAAACAAAGGCAAATAATTGGTTGTAGGGTTTTAGATGGAGAGGTTAGGAAAGGAGTAAGATTAGAGATTTTAAGAGATGGAGAGGTTATAGGAGAGGGTAAACTTATAAGTTTGGAGAAAAACAAACAAGATATAGGTCAAGCAAAGAAAGGAGATGAAGTTGGCATATTATATGAGGGCAATGTGAAAATAGAAGTTGGCGACGAGATAAACGTTTATTACATTGAGAAATAAATTTTATGACAGAAAGAAGATTGCAAAGAATAAAGAAAAGAATAGGGGAATCAGTTAGCGGAGTATTAATGGGCTATGATATTTTTGAAACAGATGAGATTATAAATGTTATAGATATTAATGTTTCCAAAAATATTAGTAAGGTTCAGATTTTTGTTGAGATAATATCTTCTAATGGAAATAGTTTTGACGTTTTAAATAAACTAAATAAAATTTCTTGGATGTTTGATAGAGAAATAGCAAATGCTTTGCATTTAAGAAAAAAAATAAAAGTAGAATTTTTGTTGGGTGTAGTTAGAGTTTAAAATAGGTTATAATAAAATATGAAGGCCTGGTAGCCAAGTGGTAAGGCGGCAGTCTGCAAAACTGCTATACGTGGGTTCAATTCCCACCCAGGCCTCCAGATGATTAATTGAAATGTATGCCCGGGTGGCGGAATTGGCAGACGCGTATGACTCAAAATCATATGGGAGCAATCCCGTGTGGGTTCAAATCCCACCCCGGGCACAAAGAAATTTATTTTTTTTACTCCGGCTAAATCAGGAATAGGGAGTAAGTAAAGACAGAGGGCAACCTCTGTATAAACTCTGTCGAATCTTAATAGAAAAAAACAACATTCTTTGATATAATTTTATATTAGAAGTTATGTTTTATGATTCAAGAACTAATTAATAAGATAAAAGACGATTTTGGTGGTATTCCTGAGTTGAAGTTTACAATATTTATAGGAGGTATTATTTGGATGGCCGTCACAATGATTTTTTATACCCTTAATTTTTTCAATCCCTCTATCCAAGTTCCTGTTGGCGTTTCTGTTTATATAGTAATTGTTGCGGGTTATTCTTTTGTAAAAGAAATTTTAAGATGGGCAGGATTTCAACAAAAAACATACATAGGGGAATATCTCGTGCTTTTATGGGGACTTTACTTGATAATTTTAATGTTCCTTGAAATTTTTGGAGAATTTAAAGGTTATAATTGGAAAGTTTCACCTGATTTAGTTGGAATAGTTATAGAGATTACTATTATTTACTTTTTGTCTATAGTATCTAAATATTTACATCGCAAGAAGGCGATTGGGCAAAATAAATCCCTCTTTTTTTAATCACGAAGAAAAATAATATATTTTTATATTATACCAAGCATCTCTTTTGCTTTTTGAGATAATCTATCTTTTGTCCAAGGGGGTTTAAAGGTTAGCTTTAATTCCACCTCTTTTACTCCTTTTATTTGAGATATTGCTGATTTTATTTCCCTTTCTATTAATTCAAAAAGAGGGCAGCCTATTGTTGTAAGAGTCATTGTAATTTTTACTTTTCCGTTTTTTACATCAATTTTGTAAATTAAACCAAGATCCATTAAAGAAATTCTTATTTCAGGATCATAAACTTCATAAAGTTTTTTTTCTACTTCTTTTTTTATTTTTACGTCTGTTATTTTTTTCATTTTATAATAATTTTAAAACATTCCACCAATTTTGTATGTATTCTGCTCTTCTATTTTGGTATTGTAAGTAATAAGCGTGTTCCCAAACATCAAGCCCTATTATGGGTATATGCCCGAGTAAATAGGGAGAGTCTTGATTTGGCAAAGAATAAACTTTTAATTTACCATTTTCATCTTTTACAAGCCAGGCCCATCCAGAACCAAAATGATTTAAAGCAGTTTCTGAAAATATTTTTTTGAACTCTTCCACGCCGCCAAAAGTTTCTTCAACTTCTTTTTTTAGGTTTTCATCTACTTCTTTTTGAGGACCCATTATTTGCCAGAATAGATTGTGATTTATTGTTCCACCTCCATGATTTCTTATTATTATTTTGTCTTTTTCGTCGATGTTTAGATTATTTAAATCTCTCAATATTTCTTCTAAAGTTTTATTTTCAAATTCCGGATATTTTGTCAAAATAGGATTTACTTTATCGATATATGCTTGATGGTGTTTTGTATGGTGTATTTCCATCGTTGTCGCGTCAATGTAAGGTTCTAAAGCGTCGTAAGAGTAGGGTAGTTGTGGTAAGGTGTATTTCATAATTTTTATCTTTTATTTAATTTTAATAATGCGACCTTTATTTTTTATTTTTTAAAGCGCCTTTCAAAGCATTTAAAGATATCATCATGCATTTTTCTCTTATAGGACTTATTTCTTTTAAGTTCAACATTTTCAACATATCTTCTTTGTCTAATTTTTTAGCGTAACTTATACTTTTATTTTTAACCTTTTCTGTTAAAAGCGATGCTCCTGCCTGCGATATTGCGCAGCCTTTTCCTTCAAACTTAACGTCTTTTATTATATTTTTGTTTGCTTTAATATATATTTTAATTTTATCACCACAAAACGGATTGTAAATTTCATAAGTAAAATCAGGATTTTTTATTTTTCCTTTGTTTTTTGGATTTTTCCAGTGTTCAAGGATTACTTCGTGGTAAATATCTGCCATAATTTTAATAAAAAGTTTTTATTGCTTTTTCTAAAGAGTTTATAAATTCATCTACATCTTCTTTGGTATTGTATAGATAAAAACTTGCCCTAATTGAGGCCTCTAAATTTAGATAATTATGTAGTGGTTGGCAGCAGTGATGGCCTGCTCTCACACATATATTATCTTTCGCTAAAATATCTGCTATATCATGAGGGTGCAAGCCTTTTATTGAAAAAGATATGAGAGAATGCCTGTTTTTTGCGTTTTGCGGTCCTATTATTTCTATTTTATTTTTAAACCTTTCTTTTAATTTATGGAAGCAATAACTTACCAAACTTTTTTCAATTTTCTGAATTTTATTAAATCCAAATTTTTCTAAAAACAACAAAGCTTCTTTGAAAGCTATTACTCCTGCAATATTCGGCGTTCCTGCCTCAAACTTGTGGGGAGAATCCTTGAACTGCGTGTTTTTTATTTTTACAAAGGATATCATTTCACCTCCATAATTTTGAGGTTCTAATTTTTCTAAAAGTTTATATTTCCCCCATAAAATTCCAATTCCTGTGGGACCTAACATTTTATGGGCAGAAAAAACAAAAAAGTCGCATCCTAATTTTTTAACATCTATCTTTTTGTGGGGAGCGCTTTGGGCGCCATCAACAACAAACACACACTCTTTATTTTTCTTTTTTATTATTTTTGCTATTTTCGAAATATTATTTTCAGCGCCTGTTACATTAGATATATGAAATAAACTTATAACCTTTGTTTTTTTGGTAATTGATTTTTCAAGGTTTTTAATATCTATTTTTCCATCGCTTGTTATATTTAAAACCTTAAATTTTATTCCTTTTTCTTTTGCAAGAACTTGCCATGGAACAAAATTCGAATGATGTTCTGCCACAGAAACAATTATTTCATCACCTTTTTTTAAAAATTTTTTAATGCCGTTTGCTATTGTATTTAATCCCTGAGTTGTTCCGCTTGTAAAAACAATTTCATTTTCTTTTGCGCCCAAAAACTTAGCAACTATTTTTCTTGTTGCCTCATACTCTTCAGTTGCCTTTATTGATAAACCATACAAACCTCTAAAAACATTTGCAGGATATTTTTCGTAATATTCTTTTTCTTTTTCAATGACTTTGTTTAGAGTTAAAGCCTTTGCGGCAGAATCAAGATAAACAAGGTTTTTGTTGTTTTTTAGGGCAGGGAAGAAGTTTTTTATATTGTTGGCAGCCATTTTTTTATTTTAGCAATTCTAATTTTTTGTTTATTTCTTTTTCTAATTCTGAATATAATTTTTTGTCTTCTATGTTTTTAATTTTCTTTAAAATATCCAAACAAAATCCTTCCAATAAAAGTTTTTCTGCTTTTTTTTCTGGTATGCCTCTTGTTTTCAAGTAAAGGACTTTTTCTTTATCAAGTTGGCCTGTGGTGGAACCATGCGTGCAGTAAACATCGTTTGCCATAATTTCCAAAAACGGCTCTGAAAAAACATAAGCGTTTTTAGAAAGAATAATGTTTTCGTTTTTTTGATAAGCAAATGATTTTTGGGCACCTTTTCCTATTCTTATTAGGCCTTCATATAAAAATTTTGCTTTGTCTTTTAAAACGCTTTTTATTAAAAGATCTGACGTGCAGTTTCTTTTTTTGTGAATTTGCGTTGTTTTAACTTCAAAATTGTCTGAGTTTTTACCAATAAACAAGCCAATTATTTTCAGGCCACAACCTTCTTTTTCAAGCGAAAATTCATACCTGCCGGGGCTATTCAAAATAAAAACAACATAACTCCCCCTTTCTTTAAAACTCATTTTATAATTGTTGTATTTTTTGTCTATAATCTTTATAATCTTTTCCATATTTTTATCCTACGCTTCCTGACATTTCAAGCGCTATAAGCCTGTTAAGTTCAACCGCGTATTCAAGTGGCAGTTCTTTTGCAACAGGTTCTATGAAACCATTAACCAGCATGTTTTCTGCGTCTTCTTTTTTAATTCCGCGGGAAGCAAGATAAAACAATTTTTCTTCTCCTATTTTTTCAACAGTCGCTTCATGTTCTATTTGCGCTGTTTTGTTTAAAATTTTCATATAAGGGTAGGTATCGGATCTTGATTTTTCGTCTAAAATTAGGGCATCGCAAGAAACATAAGATTTAACGTTGTTCGCTTTTGGTCCAACAAAAACTAAGCCTCTGTATGAACACCTTCCGCCATCTTTTGATATTGATTTTGATATTATTCTTGAACTTGTGTTTGGCGCCAAGTGTATCATTTTAGCGCCTGTGTCTTGGTGTTGTTTGCCGGCGGCATAAGCAATTGAAAGCACCTCCCCTTTTGCTCCTTTTCCTTTCAAAACCACCCCAGGGTACTTCATGGTAACACAAGATCCCAAATTGCAATCGACCCACTCCACAATTGCGTTTTTTTCCGCTTGGGCCCTTTTGGTTACTAAGTTATAAACATTTTTACTCCAATTTTGCACAGTTGTATATCTAACCCTTGCGCCCTCCAGAGCAAAAATTTCAACAACAGCAGCGTGTAAAGAATGTGTGCTGTAAATTGGGGCGGTGCAGTTGTGAACCGCAAACCCATTTGCCAAATATGAATTTGTTTTTTCTACCTCTATATTAAACACAAAACCTTCATAATTTCCTTTTTTAATTTCTCTTATTGGCACTATAAAATAATCTTTTGTTTCTCTTATCATTGACCACTTTTTATTTGTTGTAAAGTAAATTACATACTGATTTTTTCTCTCAATCTTTCTGCCTTTAATAAAATCTTCCCCTCCTTTTCTTATCATTATGCCGGCAAATATTCCAATTCTTGTAAAAAGTTGTTGAATTTGTAAGGCAAGTCTTTCTGACGCTGTTGATATTCTATTTAATTCGCTTGCTTTATTTTTGGATTTTTTAAAACATAAGTTTCCATCTCCTTTAAAATAGGCGTTTAAAAATATTTTTATTTTATCAGTTGGCAGTTCCATTATTTCTTTACTTAGTTCTTTAAGATGCGCATATTTGCCGCAGTGGTAATCACAAAGATCATATAACTTTTTAGAATATACAGATAAACTAACCGCATGTTTATATTTTTCATCGTGCATATAAACTCTTTTCCTGCTTATTTTTTCCATAAGGGAGCCAACCCTTTTGATTAAATTATTTTCTTTTTCTCCGAAAGTGAGTCTAACCACGAATTGTTTTATTTTTTTATTATAATTAATATTTCCTTCGGCAAGATAATAACCTAAAAATTCTATTTCTTCATCGCTCAAATGCACGTTTTTTTTGTTAATTTTAACTTTAGGGAATACTATAAAATCTCCTTTTTTAAGTTCTTTTGCTGGTATGAATTCTGGTTTCGCTTTGATTAATTTTTTAGACGATGCTTCATAAAGCCAATTATTTTTTCTTTTACTTCTTGCTTTAACTGTTTCTCTTTTTATCGCTAAAACAGGATGTTCTGGAGTTAAAGAAAAATTATTATATGGAGATACGGGAACTATGGTGTAAAGCGGACCTTTATATTTCCTTGTCATTACCTTAGAAACTTTTGATAGCTCTCCTTTATGGTTTACAACATAATCTCCCGGTTTTATTGCTTCTATATTTGCGAATCCATCTTCTTTTAAAATTTGAGAGCCTGCTGGCATACAACCCTCTGTGTAATGGACAAAACTTCCCTTATCTGCGATTATTAATGTTCTTTCAAATTGGCCAAAGTTTTTGGCATTAATTCTAAAGTAAGCCTGTAAGGGTAGGGGAACTTTAACATTTTTTGGCACATAAACAAAAGATCCTCCAGACCAAACAGCAGAATTTAAAGCAGCAAATTTATTGTCGTTGTAAGGAATTAGTTTTCCAAAGTATTTTTTAACAAGGTCAGGATATTTTTTTAGGGCAGTATCCATGTCGCAGAAAATAACTCCAAGTTTCTTTAACTCTTTCCTTATATTTTCATAAACGCTTTCAGATTCATATTGAGAGACCACGCCTGCCAAAAATTTTCTTTCTGCTTCTGGCACGCCAATTTTTTCATAAGTTTCCCTTATTTCAGGCGGAAGTTCTTCCCAGCTTTTTGCAGTTTTTTCAGTTGGTTTTATATAGTAAGTTATTTTATCAAAGTTTATTTTAGATAAGTCAGCACCCCAAGTTGGCATTGGCCTTTGCACAAAGTGTTCGTAAGATTTTAATCTAAAATCGGTCATCCAAGATGGCTCTTGTTTTATTTTTGAAATTTGCAAAACAATATCTCGCGACAATCCCGGCTCCACCTTAAAAACAGATCTTTCTGGCATTACAAACCCGTATTTGTATTCATCGTTTATTATTTTCTTTGGCATATTTTTGGTTTATATAATATCGTAACCTTTTCTTTCTATTAATGTTGCTAATGTTTTATCTCCTATTTTTGCAACTTCCCCTTGTTTTATAACAATTACTTTATCTGGCTTTAAGTACTTTAAAATTCTGTTGTAGTGGGTTATAACAATATAAATTTTATCTTTTTGAAACTCCTTTAAAAATTTAGATATTAGTTTTAAGGCGTCAACATCAACTCCTGTATCTATTTCGTCAAATATGGCAACTTTTGGGTTTAGAATAATTGCCTGCAAAGCTTCCATTTTCTTTTTTTCGCCTCCTGAGAATCCTTCGTTCAAAGACCTTTCTAAAAGTTCTTCTTGTATTTTTAATTTTTTTGCGTATTTATCAACCAATTCCTTTATTTCTATAATACTAACTTTTTTGTCTGAGAGCGCGTATTTTAGCATTTGGTAAATATTTACTCCAGATAGCGATAGGGGATTCTGAAAAGCCATAAAAATTCCAAGCTTTGCTCTTTTTTCAGGAGGAAGGTTTTTTATGCTCTTTCCGTTAAATATTATTTTTGAGTTGCTGTTCAAAGAATATGCAGGGTGTCCCATTATAACATTTGCCAATGTAGATTTTCCAGAGCCATTAGGGCCCATTACAGCATAGACTTTTCCGTTTTCAAATTCAATATTTACGTTTTTAAGAATGGTTTTTTCTTTTTTCTCTTCTTGTATTTTGGCTGTTAGATTTTCAATTTTTAGCATATTTTTTAGATAGTTTATTTAATGTTATGTTTTTTAAAGTTTTTTCTATTGCTTTTTTAACTTCCCGCCATAAATATTCAGAAGAGCAGCTTTTTGATTTCGGGCACAAAAAACTATTTTCAAGGCACGCAACTAAGTTTATATTTTCTCCAAGTGCTTTTGCAATATCTAACATTGTTATTGATTTTTTATTTTTTGCCAATTCATAACCTTTGCCGCGTCCTCTGGAAGATTTTAACATGCCGCTTTTTCTTAACTGCTTCATTAGTTTTTCAACATACGCTTTTGGCAACCTTTCAATTTCTGCTATTTCTTTTGCTGTCATTGGCCTTTTACTTTGCGCCAATCTCGTTAAAATAATGACTCCATAATGGAGCTTGGAAGATATTTTCATATTTTAGTACTATATTAGTCCTATTTTAACACAGACAAATACAAAAATCAAAAGCAGGTAAGATAAAATAAAACTTATTCAAAAACAAAAATTTATACTAATTATATTGCTCCAAACGTTCACGATCGTGAACGTTTGGGGCAGGTGAAACTTCTAATTGTTTATAGGCATAGGTAATGGTATAATAAAAGTGAAAATGAATGAATAACATATGTACAAACGTCTAAAAATAATATCGTTAATAATATCAATAATTACAACATTTTTTTAATTACGTATTGGTTTTTGCAAGTAAATATTGCGAATAATAATAGCAATTATATAAATAATACTCAAGAAATAAGTGGAAAGAATGGTAGTGAGAAAAGTGAGGGTGATGAAAATTATAACAATGAGGGAGAAAATAATGATTTTCAAGAGTTTGAGGAAGAATATGCTACTATAATCAAAAAATATAATATAAGTTTTGGTGAACGCATTAAGAAATATTTTAAATCATACTTTAAAAATACATATATCTCCCTTTCTTGAGGCTTTGGAGGAATCAAGTTACACGGATTGGAATACATATAATATTCCAGAAAATCCTCCAGAAGGATCCACTCTTCCAAAACTCTCTTTAAAAGTTCCTAAAGATTATATATTTAGTTATGGTGGCATTCAAGAACAAAGATATGGACCTTTCTACAGTAAATATATTTTGTATTCTATATGCGAACCTAATTTCTGTAATGATAAATATTATTATTCCGAGAAATTATATATTAGATTTATATTAGAACTAAAAAGCGACAATAATATTTGTGATAAAAATATCTATAAAACCCAAGAGTATTTTTCATTTACTAATAAAAATGGAGTAAGATTGTTTTCGGTAATTTTAGAGACAATAAAAGGCACTTCATATGATATTCTTCTTTGTAACAATGAAGGATATGAAGGTATTGTTCAAATAAATATGCCAGCGGTTGACGCAGGAGTAAGCCTAGATGTAGTAAAAACATATTTCAAAATACTAAAGGTACAATAGTTATACCGGTGCGCGCCTAAAAGTAAGAAATTAGACGCTGAAAAAATAAAAGAGTTTATAAACGCAGTAGAAGAGGCGCAGGAAAACCTTGAAAAATTCTTTAATAACGATTCTCAATAAAAATATATTATTGCGCTGACAATTATAATAGGGATGTAAAAATAAATATGTAAGGTTTCATAAAGAGCCTGATGGTTTTTCTGTACATATGTTTTGGGAAAGACGGAGATATAAAGTTTGCCGGGATTTGCCCTGTTTTAAAATACGAATTCAAAACTTTTGTGATTTCTGTTCTTCTTTTTTTATAGTTTTCTCTAAAAATTTTATTTGTTGAATCTAAAAACCAAAACAATACTATAACAGCCATTGCCAAAGTCATAAAGTTTTCTTCACCTGTTTAAAAACTCCAACCAATAAGTGCAACCCATAAAGTGATAGACCAACTTTTTATTTGATTTTCTATTTTATCATATTTATCTATTTGAGACTGGACATTTGAAAACTCAAGTTTTATTAGGTTTAATTTTTCTTTTATTATTTCTTCACTATTTTTGTTATCTGCCATATTTTTATATTAAATTTATTCTAAAACAAAAACAGTTGCTTTTTTGATACCAAAATTTATGGCTTCTTGCGTGGAAGGAAACCATATATCTACAAAACTTTTGCCAAAGCGCTTATTCATCCTATCTTCAACAACAAAAACCTTCTCGCCGAAAAGCTCTGGAATTTTAATTTTTGTACCAAATGGCAGATAATTGTTGGCAACTATGCCGTCTCTTACTTTTTTGCCAGATGCTGTTGTGAATGGCGTGTTGTCTGTTTGATGCACGGTTGAAGAATAGCCTGTTATGAATCCTTCAAATGAATATTTTACATTCTTATCTACTAGAGGAAGTTCAACAGGTCCTTTAAGGTGGTTATCTTCTATTATAACATCTATTCCTTGATTGTATTTTATTGTTTCTGGTTTGTTATCCCTGTCTTGTACCATTCCAACACCAAAAATAGAGCCTTCTGTCAATAGGCCTATTGTTACGGTTAATAAAATTGTTATTAATTGAATTTTCCGCATATTAATGTAAAACTATATAATAACCACTAAAAGTCAATAAATTTTGGTAATTTTTTAAGTCTCCAATTTTTTTTCTTACTCTTATGATTTTAGCAACGCACATTATTTTTGTTTTGGTTTTAATTAAGGTTTTTAATGGCAATTTTTTGTTTGTTCTGCCGCTGGCCTTGCTGTCCCATTATTTTTTAGACGTTTTTTGCCATTGGGAGTATGATTTAAAATCAATGGAAAATAGGTATGAGAGGGAAAAACGCAGATTTTCAAAAAACATTTTGTTTGGTTTTGAGTTTTTATCAGATAAAGATTTTATGAAAGACTTGTTTAAGGTTGGTAGCGATTTTTTCTTTGGTTGGGGAATTTTCGTTTTTGTGGTGCACTATTTTTCTGATTATAATTTGACTTTATCTGTTTTTTCTGCTTTTTTGGCTGTTTTGCCAGATTTGTTGCAGGCGTTATTTTATACATTTAAATTGAAATTTTTGCAGATTCACCAAAATTTTCATAATATTTTCCATTCAAGATGCGACGAGAAAACCCAAAGAAAATTAAGCCTTTTTGTCTTACAGATTGCCCTTAATGTTGTTTTTATAATAATTTTTGTTAAAATATAACCTGATATTATTAAATAATTTAAAAAACATGGACGCAAAAAAAGAAAGGTGTTTGGTTTTAATAAAGCCAGATGGTGTTTTAAGAAGTTTAATAGGAGAGATAATAGCAAGATTTGAAAAGTGCGGATTAAAAGTTGTTGGGCTTGGTATGGTTTGGCCCAAAAGAGAGGATATAGACAACCATTATCCGAAAGAAGAAGCATGGCTTAGAAAAATAGGCGAGAAAACTCTTAAAAATTATGAAAAATACGGCATAGATCCACAACAAGAACTTGGAACCTCAGATACTCTTGAAATAGGAAAAATGGTAAGAGAATGGCTTTTAGATTATATGACAAAAGCGCCAATAGTAAAAGTTGCTTTGGAAGGGAACCATGCCGCTGACGTTGTTAGAAAAATAGTAGGTGATACTTTGCCATTAAATTCATCTCCAGGAACTTTGAGGGGAGATTTCTCAGTAGAAGATGCTGGCTTGGCAAACAGAGAAAAAAGAGCAATATATAATTTGATACATGCCTCAGAAAACAGTGAGGAAGCAGAAAGGGAAATTAAGGTTTGGTTTAAAGAAGAAGAGCTTTTTGATTACAAAAATTTATTAGATAAGCTTTATGAATAAGCAAATTGTTATTTCTTTGGGTGGAAGTTTGGTTTTTCCTTCTAATAAGGAAGAACCGGATATAAAGTTCGTTTCAGAGTTTGCCGAGTTTGTTAAAAAAGAGATGCTAAAGGTGTATGATAGAATTTTTATTGTAGTGGGTGGTGGAAAGCCGGCGAGAATATATCAGCAATCTTTGAAAAAAGCCCTGCCTCATATTAGTGATAGAGAGTTAGATATAGTTGGAATTTATGCAACCTATGTTAACGCCTTCTTTGTGAAGGCGTTTTTTAGTGATTATGAATTTATTTATGAAGATATTATAAAAGGAAAAGATTATAGGAATTTGCCAGAACTAACTAATGAAAAAATTATTGTTGGCGCTGGAGGAGAACCGGGTTATTCTACTGACTTAGATTCTGTTTTGCTGTGCGAAAGATATGGTTGCAAAGAATTATTAAATTTATCTAATACAAAGGGTGTTTACGATAAAGACCCAAATAGATTTAGCGACGCACGATTTTACCCAAAAATTTCTTGGGAAGAATATTTAGGTATTATTCCAAATGAGTGGAAGCCTGGTTTGAGTACCCCTTTTGATCCGAAAGCATCAAAATTGGCGCAGAAGTTGAGAATAAAAGTTTATATAGTTAAAGGGGATTTAATTAACCTTGAAAAAATTACGAAAGAAGAAAACTTTGAAGGAACTATTATAAGTTGAAATAAATTTATGGAAAAAATAAAAAATATTTCATAGTATTAAGATTAATAGAACTTAACAAAAAAAATGTTTGAGAAGATCAGAAATTTTTTTGGAGAAATTTCAAAAGAGAGAATAAGTAAAGATAAAGAGATAGAAAAACTTATTTCTATTGGAAAGATAGAAGAGGCAATAAATTTTACCATAGAAAACAGAAGCTTTAAGGATTTTTATGATATTATAGATAAGATAATAAATAGAGACAAAAAGATTATAGAATTTATAAATGATAATTATGGTTTTAAAAAACTTCAAGAAATTCAAGCAAGTAGAAATGTTCGCAATTCAATCTTTAGATCGTTAGATGAACTTATAAATTATATAAAAGAAAATCAAAAACTGATAATAGGAAATATTGATAACAAAAATATTTATGATGAGAAATTGAAATTTGTTATTAGTGTGATAGAAAATCTGTGGTACAATTTTGATTCATTCAAAATATACAAGTTTTTAGCTAAAAAGATTATCCCAGAAAAGGAACTCTCTCGTTTATATGAAGATAGGGATTATGAGTGGATAAAAGTATTTTTAACATTATTTAATTATTTAAATGGATATGAATTACAATCTTCAAATAAAACATTGGGGTATGGAAATGAGGATAAAGATAAAATATCAATATATATTCTAGAAAAATTAAGTTCAGAAATAGAAAATAGGTTGGACGACAACATTAATATAGCTATTAGCAGGGCCTATGAATTGGACGAACAAAAGCTATTCAATGAAAGGCAATATAAAATAAAGCCTTTAGCACCAGTTAATGCTTTAAAATATTTTATCGAAGAATTTAAAAAAAGTGGGATTTTAAAAATATAAAAAAGTGACTAAGTAGAGGTTGTTCGATCTATAAAATTTATTTAAAGTTGTTGCTTAAAGTGTGTAAAAATTGGTAAAATATAATATGCCCCGGTGTAGAAGTTCTGGACCATACAGGATTTTTAGGGATGCCTTATACCTTATCGCCTCCCATGGTGGATAAGGTGCGGCAACCCACCTGTAACTGTTTTCCAAGAACTTTCTTATGCCGGGGCTTTTGGTTAAAAGATAGTTTTTTGTGTTTTTGTTAGAATAAACAAAATAATGATTGCAAATAATGTAATGTGCGAGAATACATTTTCTTTGAAAATAAGTAAAGACATTGAAAGCACAAGCAAGGTAGGAATTGAAATTGCCTTTCTTGTGTGAGGAATTATTAAAAGCAACCCTATTAAAGTTTCTATTATTGCGCTTGTTAGTATCCAAAGTTCTGTGGTCATTGGTATGTAATTTTGAAGATTGTACTGTTCAACCACAAGCGCTGATAGGTGAGGTTTGAATATTTTTTCATAAAAAGCAAGGAACATTAAAGAAAAACCTATTCCAAAAGCAAGAACGTGTTCCTTTATAATTTTTGTTTTAATAACATCGCAAGCGAGCAGTAAATATACGAAAATTGAAAGCACTTCTGCGTTTCCAAAAATATATATGTTTTTTGAGATAATTATAGATGCTACGTATCCAATAATTCCTAAAATTGAGCCAGCAAAAGTTATATAGTTTTTCTTTAGGATAAAGCCCAATATTATTAAAATTGCAATTATATATTGGAGTGTAATTAAAATTTCTATGGTATGAACAAAAGGAGATATAAATTCTTTTGAAATTGCGAGATTTATTAAGTATATTAATACAGCAACGCTAACTATGTAAGTGTTATATTTAGAGAATGCGTGGAGTTTGTCGGATATTTTTTGGTAGGTTTTTGTTTTTGAAATATAAAGAGCAAGAAGATATCCTATTGTAATTGAAACAAAAATAATAATTATTAAAAAAATTCCGTTAGAAGAAAAAGCGTTCCAAATTTTTTCTAGCCACAAGTTTTTCAATAATATGTCGTTTGCGCTTGTATTTACCACATATCCAACATGGGAAAATGAAGAAAAGGGGAATAGCAAAAAAGGCAAAAGTAATAAATTAACAATTTTCCATTTCATAAATATAATACCCTTTATTTTTTATCTTTTCTTCTATGTCTTTGGAGGCTTTTTCTATGTGGCAAAATTTACATTCATTTGACGACAATTCTTGCCCTTCTTCACCTTTAGTTTTTAGGTATTCATTTCCATATGCGATAACTTTTTCATAAGGAGTATTTTTCTCTACTATTATATCAAAGTGCATTATCCTGCCGTCTTTTCTTTTTACATAAGTATCGTAAACTGCTATTTCCATATTTTTGTTGATTTAATTTAAATTTATAATTAATATTTAATATTACAAATTTAATATTACAAAAAATTACAAAAATATGGAAGGGGAGAATAGTAGGTTTTACGAATTACCATCAAAAGAAAGGGTTTCTGCGAAAAATGTAGAGGAGAAAATTAGGAATATAGAAGATGAGAGAGAATTGAGTAGGCTTTATAACGCTATTTCTTATTTTTTGCGTTATGGAATAGAATCTTTTTCAAGGGCTGTTGATTTATCTATTGTGGGGATTGAAAAACGGAAAGAATTTGAAAATTATAGAAGTTTAGATGAATATTGTGCATCTTTTGGGTTAGATGATAAGCAAATTACTCGTTTGAAAAATGATTTAGCAGAAGAAGCAAAATTTATAATACCTCAATTTAAAAATTTAGCCTATTTATATTTAAAAGGGGATTTAGAGGATTATTTAAAAAAAATTTTAAGTGTGTTATCACCTTATAAAAGTGAAAATGATGAAAAAATAGAGAAAAGGAGAATAGATGAGATTATATATTTAATAGAAAATTTTATTGAAGAAACGTTGCAAGATAAAAGTATAGATGAATTTGTAGGAAAGATCGATGATTTAGAATTTTATAAAAATGAAATCATCTTTTTGATATATACTACTTTTTTACGCATAAAAAGAGGTGAATTTGTATCTACCATCGCCGAAGATATGAGAAATAAATTAATACAATTATCTATAGAAATAGTATCTTCAGAAAATCTACCGAATTATTTTTATACAAATAATTATTTTAATCTAAACAAAAAAGAAGTTAAAAGTTTTAAAAATTTTGTTTTGGAAACTGGAGTTATATCAGAAGATGAATGGGATGTTTTTTTAGAATTTTTTAATACCATATCTTTAGAGTATTGCAAGTATATATATGAAAAGATTATATATAAAATTACCAAAAATTTGATTAATAAAGATATAGCATCCGCAATTTATTCATTCGATGAGAGTAAGATAGAAGAGTTGAAAGATGAGTTTGAAAAAATTTTTAATATTAATTTGAGAATTGAAAAATTTAATAAAAAAATTCCCGACAAGAAAGTAGACAATAGAGATGTTGTTTTATTAAAACTAATATTGGAGCGTATTGTTGATGTTCTTATAATAAATTCTGTAAAATCTATAGTGGTGAAATATTTCCCAGAGGCGATAAATAAAGAATATGAAATTATACAAAATATAGAGGGAATACTTGCATCGCTTGAGCTTCCAAAAGATAAAGAACAAAATAAAAACGCATTTGAATATGGGTTATCTATATTAAAGGAAATTCAAAAACTTTACTTTGAAAATTATAATGAAGAAAAGTCATAATATGGATTTTGGGGCTTCATAAAGCAAGCACTAGTTTTTTCAACCTTACTTAAGCGTGGGCCTTGTTTTATTTTTTCTAAGAGTTGTTCTAATTCTTTAATTTTCCCTTGCGCTACAACTTCAACAGAGCCGTTTTCCAAATTTTTTGCGTATCCTTTTATGCCGTAAAAATCAGCCCATTTTTTTGTAAAAGCACGAAATCCAACACCTTGCACTCTTCCATATACATTAACCTTCATTTCTATTATACTTTCTTTAATATCTTCTATTTTTAAACTTCTTTCGATTGTAAAATTACCAACTGCAGTTCTTGTGAGTTCTTTTAAGTATCCGCCTGTTTTTAGTTTTTTACCAATATCTCTCGCTAAACTTCTTATATAAGTTCCAGCAGAACACCAAACTTTTATTTTTAATATCGGAAAGTTATACTCTAAAATTTCTATTTTCTTTATTTCAACTATCCTTTCTTTTTCTTTTAGCATTTTTTCAAGTTCTTCTTTGTTCTTTATTTTTCTCGCTAATTCATAAAGACGCTTGCCTTTTATTTTTAGCGCCGAAAATATTGGAGGGATTTGCCTTATTTTGCCTGTAAAATTATCTTGCAAAATCTCTTCTATTTCTTTTGAATATGGCTGTTTTTCAAAATTAACTTTTTCTTTTTTGCCTTCAATATCGTCTGTATCTGAAAACTCTCCAAGTTTGATAGTTGCCAGGTATTCTTTATCAGCATTTTTTAATATATTTTCTAAAAGTTTTGTGTATTGTCTTCCGACGCCAACAATCAGCAGACCATCTGCAAAAGGATCAAGCGTGCCACCATGCCCGACCTTTTCTTTTGGTAACATTCCTTTGATAAAATCTATTGCTTTTGCGCTTGATATGCCTTTTGGTTTATATAGCAAAATTATTCCCTCCATATTTTACTTTTTTATAAGTTTTTTAAAGTTTTCTATTAAATCTACTTTTTCAGGATCTTTTTTATTTTTTACAGCCACTTTATAAGACAGCCAATCTGCTTTTATTATTAGTTCAAAGATATTTTTTATTCTGTTTTGTCCTATTTTTTCTTCTATTACAGGGAAGTTTTTATTTTTTAATATGCTTTTTAGAATTGACATTCTTTTTTGTATTCTTGGATGGTCTTTTTTATCTTTTATAAACACAAAGGCAAAATTTTCTGAAAGGTGTTTGTCGTATTTATTATAATTAAATCCTTCTATTTCATTGTGATTTAATTCTGGAAAATAGTTGCAAAAGGCAGGTATTTTGCCAGTTTCATTAAACTTTATTTTCCATACATAAGCCAACGGGAAATTTATTTTTGAAGCGTAGATGATGGGAATTTTATCTTTAATAATATTAAATTCTTTTCTGGTTTGCTTTTCTATTGAAATTGGATTTAATGATTTTGCAAGTTTTTTTAACTTTTGTTTTATTTTTGTTTGCCTTGTAAAAGAAAGAATGGCGATCAAAGACAGGCCTATTGCTACTCTTGGTTGCGTATCAACATCTGGCAGTTTTACAAACGGCACTTTGTTTTTTTGCGCGAGCTCTAGTAGTTTTCCACCCTTTGTAACTACAGCAAAATTAAGTTTTAATTTTTTACAGGTTTCAAACGACGATATTGTTTCTTCTGTATTACCAGAAAACGAACTTAATATTATCAACTTTTTTTTAAGTTCTGATATTTGCAGTTTTGGTAGTTTATAGTCTCGGTGAATTATTATCTGTGTTTCAGGGTCTATCATTTTTAAAAGCCATCCCGAAAGAGCCGATCCTCCCATGCCGCATAATATAAATTGATTCGCTTTTCTTAATTTATTTTTATTTTCTATTTCCGGTTCAAACAAAAATTGTTTTGGAAAATTTAAAAAAGATTGTTTCATAAGTTATAATTATTTATATCTCAATTATAGCACTTGTAAAACTTATGAGAAAAGTTCTGAAACTGTTTAAAAAATACCTTGGTAAAAATAAATTAATGAGCGTTTGTACGCAAGGTGAAAAAGAGCCGTGGTGCGCTATTGTATTTTTCGCTTTTGATGATAATTTTAATTTTATTTTCGCTTCAAAAAAAGATACAATTCATGCTAAGAATATAATAAAAAATAAAAATGTTTCTCTTTCTATATACCAAGATTGGGGAAGACCTTGGAAGTTAAAGGGCGCACAAATAAAAGGCGTTGCAAAAGTATTAAGAGAAGAAAGTAAGGAGTATTTAAAATTTTATAATATCTTCAAAAAAAGATACAAATGGATAGAAAAGTTTCCGGATCATAAAATTTTTATTGTAAAGCCAAAAGAAATATGGTGGACAAATCACGCTCTATTTAAAACAATTGAGAGGCAGAGAATTTTATGATCCTATAAGACTGTTCCAATCGTTGGCAAATTTTTCAAGACCTATATCTGTTAGTTCGTGATATATGTTAAATTCCTCCCAATTTTTGTGTAAATCAAGTTCTTGATATGGAAGAGGAGATAGCTCCTTTTCTTTATGATATTTATAATTTTCGTCTGGCAAAATTAAATTTAGTTGAGCCCATTCTTTTAATACTTTAAATGGAGATGTTAAAATAGGACATTCAAGATGAATTGAGTATAAAAGATGATCTATATTTCTAATACTAGCTGCTAACACCTTTACTTTAGAGTCGTTATCTTTATACATTTTTAAGATGTTCTTAATTAAGTCCATCCCGTTTACTCCCCGGTCGTCTAATCTACCTATAAAAGGGGATATAAGAACTTGCCATTCTTTTTGCACAATGTTATTTAAGGCACAATGTACTGCTGCTGCTTGTTCTTGAGAAAAACAAAGAGTCATATTCACATTTACACCTCTTTTTACCAACTCAATTGCCGTTTTTATTCCTTCTTTTGTTGTTGGCAATTTTATGTATGAATTTTTTGCCCAATCTTTCATTTGTATTGCCTGATTTATCATTTCTTTTGCTGGAGTATTTTTGTCAGCGTAAACTTCTATTGATATTAAACCATCTGGAATTATTTTAGTTATTTGTTCTATTACTGATTTATAAAAATTATAAACTTCTTCTTTTTTAAGTTTTTCTCCTTTTTGCAATCTTTTTTGTATTTCAGGGTTTTTTGATATAAGAGTTGGGTTTGTTGTCTGACCATCTAAAAAGCCAAGCAGATTAAAAACTTCAAATGTTTCCTGTGGATCGGCGCTGTCTAAAAATATTTTTGTTTTTAAGTCTTGCATAAATTTTGCTTTTGAATTTTATGAAACAAATTTTTTACTCGATATTTTTAATTTCTTGATCTGTAAAAACTTTTACATCTTTCATTTCATGAATAATTAAGGCAGGATATTTATTTTTGTCGGTTTCTTTGAACAAAACTTTTTCTAGAATATCTTTTTTGTTTTTTCCGCAAGCAAAAACCAGACTTTTATCAATTTTTTTAAGAAAAGTAAAATTAACCGTTATTCTTCCGTCTAAATTAACATGATCTTTTTTTGGTTTATAATTTACAACAAATTTTTTTTCATCATAAAACATTTGCTGAATTACTTTTGGCATATCTGATATATTTATTATTCCTGCTGTGTGCCCGTCTTCTCCTATTCCTTGCGTTGCTACTATTTTTCCGTTTGGATGAAGATTTAACCATTTTAAAAGTTCTAAATTAAACCTTTCTGATGTTCGTTGTATGGATTCGTTTTGTTTTAGCACTGGATTTATAAAAGTGCAAGAGTTCATTATAGCTTCACTAAAAAAATCAGTTTTTGTTAATTGGTAATAATTAGATAGATTCCTATCAAAAGTATATCTTTCGTCCAACACTGTAATTGTTATTTTAGGAGATAGATTTTTTGGTTTGAAGTTTGATATGGCTTCAAGCGCTGACCCTCCAGATAACATTAATAAAACTCCTTCATTTCCTTTTAAAAATTCTTCCAATGTTTTATCTAAAACTTCTTGATATTTTTTAATTACAACTTCTTTTTGCGGATGCCAAAGTACTTCAACCATATTTTATTTATTTAATATTTGCCTTACTTTTTCTATTATAGCGTTTTTGTCAATTTTTTCATAGCGCAAAAGTTCTTCTGGCATTCCTGACATTGGCGTTTTGCCGACATATAAAGAATAAATTTTGTTATCTTTTTCTGAAACTTCTGATTTTACTGCCTCTCCCAAACCTCCTTCTTTTCTGTGATCTTCTACTGTGATTATTGGCAGGTTGCCGACTGCTTTTTCAAGTTCTTTTTTATTTATTGGTTTTATACAGTATAAATCAATTACTTTGCAGTTTACTCCAATTTGTTTTAATTCCTTGTGCGCTTTTAACGCCTCAAAAACAGTTATACCTGCTGTTATTATAACTATGTCGTCATTATTTGAACTTCTTAAAACTTTGAATCCGCCTATTTCAAATTTTTCTTTTTCAGAGTAAATTATTGACGTGTCGCTTCTTGTTGTTCTTATGTAAGATATGCCTTTGTGTCTTAACATTAATTCTACAAGTTTTTCAGTGCTCGTTGCATCACAAGGGTAAAAAACAACGCTGTTTTCTATTGTTCTAAACATTGCTATATCTTCCAAACCCATTTGCGATGGACCATCTTGCCCTATTGAAACTCCTCCATGCGATCCGCAGAATTTTAAGTTAACTTTTGAATACTGCGCCATTCTTATTTGATCGAACGCTCTTGTTAAGAAAGCAGCGAAAGAAGAAATAAAAGGTATTTTGCCTAATTTTGCCAGTCCCACCCCAGCGCCAACCATATTTTGCTCTGCTATAAACATTTCAAAAAACCTCTCTGGAAAAACTTTTTTGAAAAGTTCAGAATAAGTTGAGTTTGAAACTTCAGCGTCTAGGACAACAACTTTTGAATTTTTAGAGCCAATCTTCAATAGCGCGTTGCCGTATGCTTTTCTTGTTGCAAGATAGAGTTGGCCTTCTTTTTCTTTTGGTTTAATTAAAAATTCTTCTATTCTCTTATTATTTACTTTTATTTTAATTTCTTTTGACTCTGTTGTTTTCGGCGCTTGTATTTTGCCTTTTATGTTAAAATCAATTTTTTCAAGCTCTTTTACCGCTTTTTCAAAATCTTCTTGCGAGAGGACTTTGCCATGCCACCCATCTTTTCCTTCTACAAAAGACACGCCCTTTCCCTTAATTGTTTTTGCTATTATCATCACAGGTTTTTCTTGCTTTTTCTGTAAGTTTATTGCTTTTTTATATGCCTCATAAACTTCTTGTATGTTATGCCCGTCTTTTACCAAAATAGTATTCCAGCCAAAAGAAGAAATTCTTTTTTCATACTCTGCCATTTTGTAATCAAGCATTGTCTCTCCACATTGGCCTAAATTGTTAACATCTATTATTCCTATTAAGTTATTTAATTTATAATAGTTTGCAAGTTCAATTGCTTCCCAATTTGATCCTTCTGCCATTTCGCTGTCTCCCAATAAAACATAAACTTTATAAGGAATTTTATCTAAATATTTTCCGTTCAAAGCCATACCAAAACCAATAGATAAACCTTGTCCCAAGGATCCTGTTGCCGCTTCAGCCCACTTAAACCTAAAAGTTGGATGACCTTCTAAAGGTGAACTGAATTTCCTTAATGTTAAAAGCTGTTTTTCAGATATTGCTCCTGCTACAGCGAAAATAGAGTACAAAAGTGGAGAAGCATGACCTTTTGAGAAAATAACTCTATCGTTGTTTGGATTTTGAGGATTTTTAATATCATATTTTAATATGCCGCTAAAATAAAGAACCGCCATTAACTCTACTGCCGATAAAGAAGATGTAGGATGTCCAGAACCTGCTTTCGTTGTTGAGATTAAAATATAATATCTAATAAGTTTTGACAATTTGTTTATTTTTTTGATACTCATAAATTTTTTAACATAAATTTTTACTATTTATTTTAATTATAATAAAAAATAAAAAAATGATATAATAAAAACAGAATTTAAAATTAAATAAAAACTATGAACTACGAGAGAGGCGTAGATACAATTAATGAAAAGAAAGAATTCTATTTCAAAGAAAGGCATTTTGAGGGGATGGAGTTTATATTAAATTATTACGATAAATTGAGGCGAGAGCTATCTGAAGCTAATATTAATGTAGATGAAATAGTAGATGAAAATGGAATTATTGTGAGCAAGCCTTTTAATGAGTTGGAGATACGAGAAGAAGCTCAAGAAAAAGTAAAATCAAACTTACAATCAGCGCAAAAAATACATAATTACAAAGAAATTGTTGAAAAGAAACCTCAAAGTATAAAAGGCACCTTTCCAATTATGGAAGTTATTGGACTGCATTATTTAATAGAAGAATTAGGAGATAAATTTTATATTTTTAGAACTTCTTTAGAAGATAAAGTTGTTAACAAATACAAGAAAAAAGTATTAAATTATGCTCCAGGATCAGATTTTATACTTATATCAAAAGACAATCCCCAAATCATAATTTCTTTAGATTTAGTATCAGCGGGGGTGATTGGCGATCCAATAAGGATGGTAGACAAAAAACGATATGGAGGATCTCGTTATTTCGAGAGAGTACCTCTGTTAACGGTAGATAAAGACGGTAAAATAAAGGGAGTGGAACTAAGTTCTAAAAAAATTCCTCATATCGTGGTGGTTGTAAGAACACCATCAACGATAATTGAGAGTTATAGATTGCGATCTCCATCAGACCAGAAAAAAAGTAAAGAAATGTTTTTCGAAGAATTGGAAAAAAATTTAGAAACGTATAATTCAGAAGAGGTAAAAGCAAAGGTAGAAACTTTATTATCTGCAGTAAGAGAAAAAAAAGGGGGAAAAATAGAGGCAAAAACTAGGAAAGATGACATAGAAAACAAGTTTACAGAAAAGTTAGTAGACCATCTTAAAGTTCTAACAGAAAAAAAGGTGGGTAATTTTGGATTAAGAATAGAAGGACAAAATCAGTATTTAGAAGACAAAGAAAATAAAATAAAAATATATTTAATTCCTGCTAAATTTAAAAGACAATTTCCTAACAGATATAATAAAGGGGAGCTTATTTTATACATCTCCGATTCCGATATTAACCCAGATTTTATAGAGAAATTAAGGGAGTATTGTAAGCCAGATAATAAATCTAAAAGAAAAGAAATTGCCCAAGAATATTTCAATATTAAGGAAGAGAAAAAAGAAGAAAAATAAGTAAAAAAATAATCTACTTCCCAAAATTCTTCTTCCAAAAATAAGAGTTAGCTATCGCGCGGGTGGCACCACCTGCTTTCACTATTTCAATTGTTGTCTCTTGCATACCGCCGTCAACTGCTACTTCTTTTTGCGGAAATTTATCTTTTATATCTGTTATTTTGTTTAAACAAGAAAAATTAAACTTTTGCCCTGATTTTCCAATTTTAACTCCCATTACAATTATATAATCTGCTTTTTTAATAATTTCATAATTTATTTTTTTGGTTGGCAGATCAATTACTATGCCAGTTTTGAATCCTAATTTTTTGCCATCCCTTAAAAATTTCTCTACTTCTTCTACTTCTATATGGCAGGCGCAGAGAGAAAAGTTTTCTTTTTTAAGATAGGGAAGATAGGCTGTTGGTTTTTCCACCATTAAATGCGCTTCTAATTTTGATTCCATTTTTTGTTTTTTGAAAAAATTGGTTGGAAAATCTATCTTGCTTTCTATTAGTTTTCCGTCTCCAAAATCAATGTGGATTATAGGTGTGTTTGCATTTGCTAATTTTAATTTTCTTTCTGCTTCTTTTAGATCGTTTTCCATTATTGCGGCAGATATTTCAATTTGGTTTTTTTCAAAATTTTCTATTTCTTTTATTCTTCTTTTATGTCTTTTAGCGCCGGAAAACTTGGTTTTTAAAAATAATTCAACAAGTTTTAATATGTTTTTTTCTTTTATAAAATCAGCGCCAAAAACTCCAATGTTAGCGTTGTTATGTTTCCTTGCGTGTATTGTTGATTTTTCATCGAAACATTCAACTGCCCTTACTTCTTTTATTTTGTTTGCCATAACAGCCATGCCACCTCCTGATCTACAAAGCAAAATGCCAAAAGAATTTTTATTTTTAGCAACTTGCATAGCTGTGTTTATCGCAAAAAAAGGGTAATCATCTTTTTCGTCGTATTCAAAAGCCCCACAATCTTCAACTTCAAACCCTTTTTCTTTTAGGACTTTTTTTATTTTTTCTTTTGTAAAAAATCCTCCGTGGTCAGAACCTATAAAAATTTTCATAGTTTTGTTTTATGTCTTTATAAAATCATTTATTTGCATAATTTTTTTTAGCGTTCATAATACCACCATAAAGATTTTTAGAAGAAAAAAAGGTAACTAATTTGCTTAAATATTCCATCTCCTACTAAATTTTTAAAGTCGTCGTTGTTCCCGGTAAAGTACCATTTTTCAAGAGTTTTGTATATTTCATTTTTATCAACCTTTAATATTTCCTATAATTTTATTAAACCCCTCTATTATTATACCATACCCCTTTTATAAATATAATTAAAATTCGCATTTGTTTTTGAATGTTATTTAGAATAGTTGGGGGCAGTGGTTTAGTTTTGGGTTTATCCATGCTCTGTAATTATATTTTTGATTTCGTTTGCGTTTGTGCTGGTGGCAAGTTTGATTGCGTTTTCTTTTCCATAGGTATGATCGATTAGGGTGAATAAAAGTACAAAATTACTATTTAAATAACTTTCTATTAGTATAGTTTTTGTTTTTTCTGTATCGCCATCAAATTGGTTTTGTGCGACATCATTTATGAATTTATTAAATACTTGCATATCATTTTTACCTATTTTTGAGTCTAAAATATTTTTATAATAAAATTCTTGTTTAATATTTCTATTGTTAAATATTTTTTTTGCGGCAACTTGGAATAAGTTTCTTTTTATTCCTTCTGCAAATAATTCTTCGAACAATAAAAATAAATTTTTGATATTTCTAAAATTTACATAAAAGCCGCTTTTATATATAAAATCGCTTGATATTACTCCTTTTAATATTTCTTTTGAATCTACCAATATATTTTTAATTTCTTTCATGAGTTCTTCTGTTTCTTCTATATTTTCTGTATTTTTTGAATTTTCTTTGATATCTTCTTCATTTTTATTTTCGCTTTCTAGTATTTTATTTAAGGTTTTTTCAGTAAGAGAATCTAATTGGTTTATTTTTGGTTTTTTTGATAAACGAGATACTAAATCATTTTTAAAAAATTCTATAAATTTTTTGACATAAGATTCATCTGTTTTATTTGTCAATTGTATTATTTGTCCTTTGGGGAGGCAGTGTATAAGTTCATGGAGTAAGACAGATAGAAAAGCTTCCTTAGATTTTTGTTTTTTTATAAAAATTGCGCGCCTCTCTCCTTTTATTAAAATAGAAATTCCCTCGCTTTCTTCTAATCCTTTTGGCAATTTTTCTAAATTGAAATCTTTTAATATACACACATTGCTTAATAATTCTTTTAATTTCTCAATTTTTCGTTTATTTATTTGCGCAAATGGATTTTCTTTTATACCAAAAGAATATATTATATGTTGGTTTTTTGGGTTTGCTAATTCTTCAAGAAAATTCTTTAACCCTTCTATAATTTTTTCCTCATATTCTTCTTTTTCTAAAGAATATTCTTTTTTAATTTTTTCTATAAACTTATTGCATTCTTCTTCTGTGGAGAAATGAACTGTAGGATGTTCCAAAAAATTTTTCCGATCTTTTTCATTTCCATTATTATTTGGTGGTTTATAAGTTTCAAAATTCATAATACCATTTTAATTTTTTGATTATTAAGATATAATTAATTCTATAATATAACTTTTTCCTATGGACACCAAGAAATATTGCGAAGATGAATATTTAGACAGCCTTATTTACAAAATTTTCGCCGAAAAAGAAAAAGATCCTAAAAATAGGCAAATCCTTTTACAACTTTCAGACCAAGAGAAAGCGCACTATGAATTTTGGAGAAAGTTTTTGCCGGATAATTATCAAGTAAAAAATCCTAGCCGTTTTAAGCTTGCTTGGATTTCTTTAATGAGGGTTATTTTTGGCTTAACTTTTACAATAAAATTTTTAGAGCTTCACGAAGAAAAAGTTATTAAAGAATACGAAAAAGATTTGCAGGAACTTGAAGGTGAAGATAAAAAGAAGTTAGAGGTAATTTTAGCCGAAGAAAAAGAGCACGAAAGATTTTTCATGGGGCAATTGCAGGAAAATAGGATAAAGTATCTTGGGTTTATTGTTTTGGGGTTGGCAGATGCTATTGTGGAAATTACAGGTGTGCATGCTGGCTTTTTAGGAGTAACAGGAAGGACAGTTGTTGCTGGTGTTGCTGGCATTATAGTTGGGGTTTCCGCTGCTATATCTATGGCTTCGGCCGCTTTCCTTCAGGCAAAACAGGATAAAGAAAGATCTCCTTTAATTTCTGCTGGCCTAACTGGCGTTTCTTATATTTTAGCGGTTTTGATACTTGCTGTCCCTTATTTTTTAACAAGCAATATGGTGCTGGCTTTTATTGTTTCTGTATGGCTTGGCATTTTACTTATATTTTTCTTTAGTTTTTATGGCGCTATTGTCTTTGAAAGAAATTTTTTGAAAGAGTTTTTGGTGAGCGCCGGGCTAATGCTTGGAACAGCCTTTGCGACATATTTAATAGGTGAATATTTAGGCCATATGTTTAACTTAAGATAAATTTTCGGGCTGTAGGATAACGGTAGTCCGCTACCTTGGGGTGGTAGTAGACCGGGTTCAACTCCCGGCAGCCCGACAAAATTAGTTATGATTGATATTTTTCAATAAATATTAATATTAGATCAGCTTATGGATATTTTTAGGTATTCAGTTAAAAATGTAGAGGATGTGGCATTTGAATTTGGAGTTGATATCAAAAGTGGTTTGAGTAAAAAGGAATTTTTACAAAGGTATAAAAAGTTTGGCCCTAACAAATTGGATTTGAAGGGGGTCAGTCCCATTAATATTTTTTTGCGTCAGTTTAAATCTCCTTTTATCTATTTGTTATTTGGCGCAATGGTAGTTGCTATTAGTGTGGGAGAGTTGATTGATAGTCTTATGATTTTTATTTTTTTGATGTTTAATACTTTGCTTGGTTTTTTCCAAGAATATACGTCAGAAAAAACGGCGCAGATGTTAAATAAATATATTTTGCCAAAAATAAAGGTATTGAGAGAAGGTAAAATTGAATGGGTTAGGGCTTATAAGTTGGTTCCTGGTGATATTATTATTTTGAAAGCAGGCGATAAGGTACCAGCCGACGTAAGACTAATAGAACAAGAAGATTTAAGCGTTGACGAATCTATTCTTACAGGAGAATCAGTGCCGGTACTCAAGACCACGAAACCCTTGAAAAGTATACCATCGTCTTACCATGAAGCTTCTAACTTGGTTTTTTCAGGAACATATGTTTTGAAAGGTAATGCTAAAGCAATTGTATTATTCACTGGTAGAAATACTGTTTTTGGCAGAATAGCTAAGCTTACAGTTGAATCTAAAAAAATAAGTGAATTTGAAAGAGATATATCACAATTTTCTAAATTTATTCTTAAGTTGGTTGGATTTGTAATATTAATAGTGTTTTTTGCTAATCTATTTATTAATCGAAGCGACGTAAACGTTTTTGATTTACTTATTTTTTCAATTGCTTTAACGGTAAGCGTAGTCCCAGAAGCGCTGCCACTAGTTATAACCTTTTCGCTTTCTCAAGGTGCTAGGCGTTTATCAAAGAAAAAAATTATTGTTAAAAGATTGTCAGCTGTCGAGGATTTAGGTTCTATAGAAGTTTTATGTAGCGATAAAACAGGAACTTTAACAGAGAATAAAATGAAAATTAAAAATATATTTTCCAATAACCCAGAAGAGACAATATGGTTAGCTAATCTCGCCTCATCATTTGAAGTAGAAAAGAAAATTGAACCCTTTGACATTGCTTTGGAAAATGCGCTTAGTCAAGAGCAAAAGATAAAAATTAAAAATTTCAAAAAAATAAAAGAAGAACCATTTGACCCAAAAACAAGAGAAAATATTGTGTTAGTTGATGATGGAGTAAACAAAATCTTTATTGAGAGAGGCGCGCCCGAAGTTATTCTTCCTAAATGCCACAACCTTAACGAAGATAATAAAGAAAAAATTTATAGGTGGATAAAACAAGAAGGGGAAAGGGGTTATCGTGTTTTGGCAGTTGGTTATAAAAAAATTTACAATAACAAAAAAGAATTTGATTTAATAGCCCTATCAAAAGCGGGGGGCCTTAATTTTTCAGGTATTATCTCGTTTACTGATTCAATTAAAAAAAGCGCTTTTGAGGTGGTTAAAAACGCAAGACAACTTGGTGTTAAGATAATAATTCTAACCGGTGATAGACCAGAGGTTGCAGGAGCGGTGGCAAAAGAGATTGGGTTAATTGATTCGCCAGATAAAGTTATAAGCGGTGAACAATGGAAGGCTAGTTCTGAAAAACAGAAAGAGAAATATTTAGAAGAATATTCTGTTTTCGCTAGGGTTTCTCCTGAAGAAAAGTTTGATATTATTCAGATGTTGCGCAAAAGATATACAGTCGGCTTTTTGGGAGAAGGTATTAATGATGCTCCTGCTTTGAAAATTGCCGGCGTGTCTTTAGTTGTTGACAGTGCTGCTGATATTGCCAGGGAAGCAGCTGATATTATTTTGTTAAGAAATAATCTGCAGGTAGTTATCGATGGAATTAAGGAAGGACGTAAGGTCTTTGCTAATACAACAAAATATATAAAAGCGACCCTATCTTCTAATTTTGGTAATTTTTTTGCGATTGCGACGGCTTCTCTTGTAGTTAATTTTTTACCTATGCTTCCAATTCAGATACTGTTGGTAAACTTATTAACGGATATGCCTCTAGTAGCCATTTCTACAGATAATGTTGATAAATCTGAGCTTAGGTCTCCAAAAAGATACGATGTTAAAGAAATAATTATTGTTTCTATAATGTTAGGTGTGGTGAGCACGATTTTTGATTTTATGTTCTTTGGCCTTTTTCACCATATATCGCCAGAAGTTTTACAAACAAACTGGTTTATTGGGAGCGTTCTTACAGAACTGATTTTGATTTTTTCAATTAGAAGTAGGATGTTGTTTTTTAAATCATCTTTGCCGTCAAAATTTATAATTATTTTAAGTATTATTATCTTTATTTTAACCCTTACAATTCCGTTTACTTCTATGGGGCAAGAAGTGTTTAGGTTTGTACCACCAACTATGGAGCACTTAGGTTTAATAATTTTATTGGTAGTCGCTTACTTTTTTTCATCGGAATTTGTAAAGTTCATGTATTATGATAGGATATATTATAGTGATAAAAAAATGTTAAATGGTAAAAATAGAAATAATTAAAGTTAGTGAATATTAAGCCATGCAAAATAATTTTGAAAAATCATCTGCAGAGTATAAACAAGAAGAATCGGCGAGGAAGGAAGAAAGAGAAAAAATTGTTAATGAGATAGTTGAAAACCTTAAAAAAGCTCAAAAGGATGAAGCGAGTGTGGAGGATGTTATTTTGGGTTTGTCTGGTATTGGAAGTCATGAATCAATTACATTAAGAAGAGAATTGCTGAGAGAATATAAAGGGGAATACAATGGACTTATTGCTAGAAGTTTAATTAATGTTGGGAACGCCGAGTCTATGGAGTTAAGAAAGGAATTGCAAGATAAAGGAGTAGGGAGTAAGGAGATAGCTTTAAGTCTGACAGGGGTTATGACCTCTGAAGCAATGCTCTGGAGGCGTAAATTAATTCAAGAAGCGGTTGGCGAAAATAATTATAATTTATTGAAAAATATTGCCGAGAGTTTAGCAGGAATTGATACTACTGAAGCAAGGGAGTTGAGAGAGTTATTAAAAAGTAGTGGTTTAAAAAATGAAGACCTTATTTTAAGTTTCACAGGAATTAGTAACGAAGAGGCGATGGAATTTAGGTGGAAATTATTCAACGAAGCAGTAAAAGATAATAGAAGTTTTGATCTACTAAGAAACATTGCTTACAGTTTGGCTGGAGTAGATAATGATGATTCATTTGAGTTAAGAGAAAAATTGTTAGAAAAAATATCTCAAAATTATAGTAGTTACGAATACGACGCGTTAATGTCAATTGCTATGAGCTTGACTGGCGTTAAGTCTCAAAAATCAATAGATTTTAGAAAGAAATTGTTGAAGAAGTTTGGAGAAAGAGAGGTGAAACAGGAATTTCTTATTTTTTCTCTTTTAACTAGTTTAGCTGGAGTTGACAGCGATGAATCAATGAAATTAAGAGAAGAGTTATATGAACAATTTAAGACAACTGAATTTGAGTCTTCAGAGAGGTTTTTAGATAGTAGAGGATTTGATAGCTATACAGCTGATGAGAAAATAAAAGAAGGTTTACGCAAAGAAGGCATTAAATATCTGCTTTTTAATTTTGCAGCAAGCTTTGCTGGAGTAAATAACTCAAAAGCAGAAGAGTTAAAGAAAAAGTATTTTATTGATAATCCAGACATTTTCGACATTTTCACTAAAAGTAGTTTCACTGAGAGTATATCGTTTAAAGCAACTCTTATGGCTAAGAGTTATTTTACTGATCATTGGCCAATCTTCGACGCCATTGTTTGCCGTTATGGATACGAAAAATAGTTTCGGAGTTTGTTAATTTTAAAAGAATTATTTAAAATAGAGGTGTTTTCAGAGAGCCTCTTCTTTGGTAAGTTAAGACTTAATTTTGCGGACCGATTATTTTATAATAATATAATTAATTATCAAAATTTTTTTATTTATGGATATAGAAGAAATAAAAAGTTTAAAGCAAAAAGTCCAAGACGATATTAACAACGCATACGACTTTCAAAAATTAAATGAGGTTTTTGAATTTTATTTATTGAAAATAAAAGATTTTATAAAAAACTTAAAAGATTTACCTAAAGAGAAAAAGGCAGAATATGGAAGGGCTTTAAATGATTTAAATAAATTTTTAAGAGAGAAATATGAATTAAAAAAAGAACATCTTAAAGAGGCTTTAGCAACGAAAGAAGATTTTGATATAACAGCTAGTTTTTCAGAGTATAGTTTAGAAAAGACAGAGTTTTCTTTAGGTAAATATCATCCTCTTTATATTTTAGAAAAAGAAATAGAAAAAATATTTTTAAGTTTGGGATTTCAAGTTGCTCAAGGGCCTCATATTGAAACAGAATGGTACAATTTTGATGCTTTAAACTTGCCAGAGTATCATCCTGCAAGAGATTTATGGGACACATTTTGGCTCAAAAAAACAATAAATAAAGAAAGATTTTTAATGAGAACTCACACAAGTTCAGTTCAAATAAGGTTTATGGAAAACAACAAGCCTCCAATAAGGATAATTTCTCCAGGAAGAGTTTTTAGGTACGAGGCAACAGATTCTTCCCATGAGGTTAATTTTTATCAAGTGGAAGGTTTGATGGTGGACAAGAAAGTTTCAATAGCAGACTTTAAGTATATAATAAACGAATTTTTCAATGCTTTTTTTGGAGAAAAAATAAATATAAGATTGAGACCAAGTTATTTTCCTTTTGTTGAACCCGGGTTTGAAATAGATATAAAAAAGAAAAACGGCGATTGGCTAGAAGTTATGGGTGCTGGTTTGGTGCATCCCAATGTCTTTAAGGCAGTTGGCATAGATCCTGAAGAGTGGCAGGGTTTTGCTTTTGGAACAGGTTTGGATAGACTCGCTGTTATAAAATATGAAGTTGACGATGTTAGGTTGTTTTATAATTCACACCCATATTTCAGAGGTTCAAATTTAGTATTTTTAGATAAGTTTAAAATATGATAGTTTCTTATAATTTTTTAAAAGAACTTATAATAGGAAAACTTCCACCCCCTGAGAAAGTTGCAGAGTCTTTAACAATGAAATCTTTTGAAGTCGAAGAGGTTATAAAAAAAGATGGCGATTATATTTTTAATATAGATGTTTTGCCAAACAGGGCGCCAGATTGTTTGTCTCATATTGGTGTTGCGAGAGAAGTTTGCGCAATTTTCGGCTTAAAACTTAAAAGAGGTTTTGAAAAAGTAGAACTTCCGAAACCAAAAATTAAAAATAATTTTGTTGTTGAGGTTTTAGATAAAAATAAATGCAAAAAATATTGTTATGCTTTGATTGAAAATATAAAAGTTGGCGAGTCGCCAAAGTGGTTGAGGCAAAGAATTGAGAGTTTGGGGATGAACTCAATAAACAATGTTGTAGATGCTTTAAATTATGTTATGGTGAAAATTGGCCAGCCATTGCATGCTTTTGACGCTGATAAACTTTTTTCTAATAAAATTATTGTAAGAAACAGCAAAAAAGGAGATAAGATTATAACTTTGGATAACAAAGAAATTATTTTACCAGAAGATGTTCTTTTAATATGCGATGAAAAAGATATATTGGCAATAGCAGGAATAAAAGGAGGTAAAAAAGCAGAGGTTGACAAGAGTACAAAAAGAATAGTGATTGAAAGCGCCAACTTTGACTTTATATCAATTCACAGGGCCTCAAAAAAAATAAACTTGCACACAGACGCTTCCTTAAGGTTCAAAAACAATGTTCCAGATGAGTTTGCCGAATTTGGAATAAAAGAGGCCATTAAAATAATTTTGGAATTAGCAGGAGGCGAGAATTCTGATGTTAAAGTTTTGAATTATATTAAGAAGAAAAAAAGTAAGGAAATAAAAGTTAGCAAAACATATATAGATACAAGAATAGGTGAAAGTTTACCAAAAAATAAAATTATCTCTATTTTAAAGTCGCTTGAGTTTTTTGTAAAAACTAAAAAGGATTATTTTGTTGTAAGACCGCCTTATTTTAGAAAAGATATTGAAATAAAAGAAGATGTTGTGGAAGAAATTGCGAGAATTTATGGTTTTGAAAATATAAAACCTTCATCTCCAACTGTTAAAGTGAGAACTATTTTAGAAGACGAAAAAGAAAAGTTAAAAAACAAACTTTGTGAATTCTTTGTTAAAAATGGGTTTTACCAAACAAGGTTATATTCTTTTATTGGAGAAAAAGAAGTCGAAAAGTTTGGCTTAAATAAAAATGATTTAGTTGAACTAGAAAACCCAATGTCAGAGAACATAAAATACTTGAGAAATAGTTTGTTGTGGAATTTGTATAATTTTTACAAAGAAAACAATAATCCCGCCTCATACTTAGAAAGAAAGTTAAAGTCAATCAAAATTTTTGAAATAGATAAAGTTTACTTTTTAGACAAAGGAAAGTTTGTTGAGAAAGATAATTTTGCCGGAATATTTTATGTAAAAGATTTTGGAGTAGAGAAGATGTCGCGTGTGTTTAGCAGATTTTTGTTTGATATGTTTTTTGACTTTTTTAAGATTAATAGAAATGACTTAAGTTTTGAAAAAATTAAAAATAACTTTTTAGAAGGATGCGATGTTTATATAAAAGGTAAAAAGGTTGGTTTGGTTGGGTTGTTAAAAGGTGAGTGTTTTTGTTTTGAGTTTGACTTTGCGAGTTTTGTTAATTTAAATTATGAGAAAGTGGAGCCTGTTTTGAGCAAATACCCGATTGCTACAAGAGACATCTGCGTTGTTGCGCCAAAAGATGAATTGTCGTTTAATATAGAGAAAGAAATTTTCAACTGCGATAAATTAATAGAAGATATTTTTGTAAAAGATGTTTATTACTCAGAGAATGGCGAAGTGAAACACGTTACTTTTACGCTTATTTTGAGAGACAGAAACAAAACTTTAGAAGATAAAGAATTAGATTTGGTGCAGGAGAAAATAGAAAAATATTTGCTGGAGAAAGCATATAAGATTAAAAAATAATTAGTTTAGAACAGTTATAAGCATTTTTGTTCTATAAGCATTTTATTTTGTCTGTTTTGCTTTAAGAAGATGAATCTTTTCATCTTTTCTAATATTGGCCATTCCAAACGTTCACGATCGTGAACGTTTGGAATGGCCTTACTTTTTTACTATTTTTTATATTTTTAATTTATTACTAATATTAAAACTATTTGTTGTTGGTTTATTGAGATTATTTGTGAATTTTAAAATTGGAAATTTTAGTGATTGTGTTGTATAATTAAAATATAAGTTAAAAACTATGGAGTTTTTTGAACGTTTTTTTCCTAATAATAAAAAACAGGAATACAAAATATTAAATATATTAAACCTTTATACAGAAAAAGAAAAAAGTGGATTACGCAATAAAACAGAGAACATAATAAGAGAAATCTTTCCTGGTGATGAAGGCTCTCAAGTTGCTGCTTTAAATATTATTGATTTAATATTTAAAAATAATGGAGGAATTAGCGAAACAGACATTGAAAATTATAATAAGGAGATTGTAGACAAATTAATTAAAAATTTTATAATATTTGAAGGTTTAGGTGAAAATGGTAGGAAGCAATATTTTTTAGATATAGACAACATCCAAAAATATAAACTTGAAAACGAACAAGATGAGCAAAGAAATAGAGAGTAAAGAACAACGATCAAAAAGTAAAGGATATACAGCTGATGATATTTATGTTTTGCAAGGGTTGGAGCCTGTGAGAATGAGGCCCGGGATGTATATTGGTTCAACAGGACCAGAGGGTTTACACCATTTAATATGGGAGGTTGTTAGCAATTCAATTGATGAAGCAATTATGGGTTATTGTAACAAAATAGAAGTTGAGTTATTGCCAAACAATAGAGTGGTGGTAAGAGATAACGGCCGTGGCATTCCAGTTGAGATACACAAGCAAACTAAAAAATCCGCCTTGGAAACTGTTATGACAACCTTGCATGCTGGTGGTAAATTTGGGAGCAAGGCATATGTGACAAGTGGAGGTTTGCACGGTGTTGGTGTTTCTGTCGTTTGCGCTTTATCTGTTTTTACGAGGGCTGAAGTTTGCAGGGATGGTTATCTTTATTCTCAAGAGTATTCAAGAGGGAAAGTAAAAACAAAACTTAAAAAAGAAGGCAAGTGTTCTCAAACTGGGACTACAATTATTTTTGAGCCAGATCCTGAAATTTTTGAAGAAATAAAGTTTGACAGAAAAAAGATTTTAAATTATTTAAGGAGACAGGCTTATTTAACAAAAGGTGTTCATATAATTTTTAGAGACTTAAGAGATAAAGAAGATGAGTTTATTTATGGGTTATATTTTGAAGGCGGGATAAAATCTTATATTTCCTATCTTACAAAAGGCGTGCAAAAAGTTCATGAAAATATTTTTTATTGCAAAGATAAAAAAGATGGAGTAGAGGTAGAAGTTGCTTTTCAATATACACAGGAAAATGAAACATATGAAGAAAGTTTTGCCAATAACATTTTTACGTCAGATGGCGGAAGTCATTTAACAGGTTTTAGGTCTTCTTTAACAAGATCGTTGAATGATTACGCAAGGAAAAACGGATTCTTAAAAGAAAAAGATGATAATCTCACAGGAGAAGATGTAAGAGAGGGATTAACTGCTGTTGTTTCTGTGAAGGTACCAAATCCTCAATTCGAAGGGCAAACAAAAGCAAAACTTGGCAACCCAGAGGTTAAAACAATAGTTGAATCAATTGCTTCATATTATTTGGACGATTATTTAGAAAGATATCCTCAAGATGCAAGGGCAATAATTGAAAAATGTATATTAGCGCAAAAAGCAAGAAAAGCAGCAAAAGCAGCAAGGCAAACAGTTTTAAGAAAAGGAGTTTTGGAAGGTTTGAGTTTGCCGGGAAAACTTGCTGATTGTTCAAGCAGAGATCCTGAAGAATGTGAGTTGTATATAGTAGAGGGAATGTCAGCAGGAGGCTCGTCAAAGCAGGCAAGGGATAGAAGGTTTCAGGCAATTTTGCCTTTGAAAGGGAAAATTTTAAATGTTGAAAAAGCGCGCTTGGATAAAATGTTAGCCTCAAAAGAGATAAAAGCATTAATAATAGCCTTAGGAACTGCAGTAGCAGAAGAGTTTGATTTATCAAAACTTAGATATCACAAAATAATTTTGATGCAAGATGCTGATGTTGACGGTTCTCACATCAGAACTCTTCTTTTAACTTTGTTTTACAGATACTTTAGGCCGATTATTGAAAATGGTTATTTATATATTGCCCAGCCACCGCTTTATAGAATTCAATACGGAAAAGAAGTAAGGTATGCTTTTACAGATGAGCAAAAAAATAAAATAGTTGAAGAGTTAAAGAAAAAATATGGAAAAGGAAAAGAACTAACAGGAATAAATATCCAAAGGTATAAAGGGCTTGGCGAAATGAATCCAGAACAGCTTTGGGAGACAACTATGGATCCTAAAAATAGAGTATTAATTAAAGTAACTTTAGAGGATGCAAAAGAAGCAGATAAAATATTTGATATTTTAATGGGAGATGAGGTTTTGCCAAGAAAAAAGTTTATTCAATCTCACGCAAAATCAGTAAAGAATCTTGATATTTAATTTTGACTTTTTTATTTTAATTTGATATTTTAGAAAATATATTAATTTTGTGATTATGCTAAGCAAGATAATAGATTATTTTAAAGGAGTAAAATCTGAATTTTTAAAAATAACCTGGCCAACAAAAAAAGAGGCCTTTAAGTATGTTGCGATTGTTATAGTTGTTTCAATATTGTCTGCTGCTTATATGGGAGTTATAGATTTTGTTTTTGTTAACCTTTTCTTACAAAAAATAATATAACCTATGCCAAAACAACAACTTCCAAAAGAAAGAAGATGGTATGTAATACACACTTATACAGGATATGAAGATGTAGTTGCTCAAAATATAATGGAAAGAGCAGAGGCCTTTGGTATGAAGGATAATAAGATTTTTAATGCCATAGTTCCAAGAGAGAAGAAAATAAAGATAAGAGGAGGTAAAAGAAAGGTTATTGAAGAAAAAATTTATCCGGGGTATGTTTTAGTTGATATGATAGTTGATGACGATTCTTGGTATGTTGTAAGAAATACGCCGAATGTAACAGGTTTTGTCGGAGCAGGAGTCACACCTTTACCAATATCCGAGGAAGAGTTCAAAGAGTTTGAAAAAAGGATGAAGTCAGAAGAGCCAGAATATAATGTTGATTTTAAAGTTGGAGATCACGTAAGAGTAGTGCAAGGTCCTTTCAAAGGTTTTGATGGCAAGGTATCTGAAATAGACAAAGAAAAAGGCAAAGTTAAGGTTTTAGTTAATATGTTTGGTAGAGACACGCCCGTTGAACTTGATTCTTTACAAATTAAAAAAGTTTAAAAAAATTTATGGCAAAAGCAATAAAAGCAAAAGTTAAATTAGCAATACCAGCAGGTCAGGCAACGCCAGCGCCTCCAGTTGGTCCTGCGTTAGCACCACACGGAATGAACATCTCTGAGTTCTGTAAAGCTTTTAATGACAAAACAAGAGATAAACAAGGATGGACAATTCCAGTAGAAATAACGATCTATGAAGACAGAACTTTTGATTTTGTTTTAAAAGAACCTCCTGCTTCAGAACTTATTAAAAAAGCAGCAGGAGTAGAAAAGGGTTCTGGGAAACCTAATTTAGAAAAAGTTGGTAAAATAACAAGAGAACAGTTAAGAGAAATAGCAAAAAGGAAAATGCGAGACTTGAACACTGATGATGAAGAAGCTGCAATGAAAATAATTGAGGGAACGGCAAGGAATATGGGAGTCGAGATTGTTGATTAAAAAGAAAATTATGGTTTTGTCAGATAAAGATATCAAAGAATACATAAAAAAAGGAATAATAAAAATTTCTCCAGAACCGAATTTTGACGTTCAATTAGGTCCTTGTTCTTTAGATTTAAGACTTGGCAACAGAATTAAAATTTTCAAACACTCACCTTATCCTTATTTAGATTTAAAATCTCCTGTTGATTTTGAAAAACTTATGGATGAAATTGTGGTGAAAGAAGGTTGTCCTTTTATTTTACAGCCAGGAGCGTTTGCTTTAGCAATCACTAAAGAAACATTTTCTTTGCCACATAACTTAATGGCAAGATTAGACGGCAGAAGTTCTCTTGGAAGGTTGGGGATTGTTGTTCATTCTACGGCAGCAAGATTTGATCCTGGATGGTCAGGGCAGGCTGTTATGGAACTTGGAAATTTAGGACCTATGCCAGTTATTTTATATGAAGGTATGAGAATATGCGCTTTGACTTTTGAGGTTTTGTCTTCGCCCTGTGAAAAACCATACAGCCAACAAAAAGATAGAAAATATACAAACCAAAACTCTCCTTTAGCAAGTAGAATAAACAAAGAAATTTTTTAAAAATTTAATACAATAATTGTGTTATTTATGTACAAGCCAACTATAGGTTTAGAGATACACGTTGAGTTAAATACAAAATCTAAAATGTTTTGCTCTTGCAAAAATGAACCCGATTGTCAGGAACCTAATTTAAATATCTGTCCTATATGTACAGGCCAGCCAGGTACATTGCCAGTTCCTAATTTAGAGGCAATAAAAAAAGTTATTAAAGTTGGCCTGGCTTTAAATTGTGAAATAGCAAAAAAATCTCAACTTCACAGAAAAAACTATTTTTATCCAGATCTACCAAAAGGTTATCAAATATCTCAATACGATTTACCGTTATGCTCTAATGGTTTTTTAGAGTTGCGTAATGGAAAAAAAATTAGAATAAGAAGAATCCACATAGAAGAGGATGCTGGAAAACTTTTACGTTCGCAAGATGGTCAATACACATTAATTGATTACAATAGAGCAGGAGTTCCATTGATGGAATTAGTAACAGAGCCTGATATTGGAAGTTCAGAGGAGGCAAAAGAATTTGCAAAGCAGTTATATTTAATTTTGAAATATCTTGATGTTTCAGATGCTGATATGGAAAAAGGCCATATGAGGTTAGAGGCAAATGTGTCTTTATCTAAAAACGGAGAACTTGGCACAAAAGTTGAAGTTAAAAATATAAATTCTTTTAAGTTTTTAAAAGATGCTATAGATTATGAAATTGAACGCCAAAAATCTTTATTGGAAGCAGGCGAAAAGATTGTGCAAGAAACAAGAGGATGGAATGAAAACAAAAAACAAACCGTGCCTCAAAGAACAAAAGAGGAAGCGCATGATTACAGATATTTTCCAGAACCCGACATTCCTCCATTCGAGTTTTCAGATGATTTTATAAAAGAGGTAAAGCAAGAAATAGGCGAGTTGCCTTTAAATAAATTTAAGAGATTTAAGAAAGAATATGGTTTGAAAGATGAGGATATAGAAGTTTTAGTTGGCAATGTTGATTTAGGAAATTTTTTTGAGCAGTGCTCAAGTGAAATTTTCAATTGGGCAAAGGAAAAAGAACTTCAAAATAATATCCCGCCTGACAAACAAAAACAATTATTTCAACTTTGCTGTAATTATATTTTATCTGACTTGCAGGGATTCTTGAGGGAAAAAGGAATATCTATAAAAGATACAAAACTTAGAGCCGAAGATTTTGCCGAACTCATATTGTTAATAGAGAAAGGTAAAATATCAAGCAAGTTGGCGAAAAGTATTCTTTTAGAAATGATACAAACAGGAACAGATCCCCATCATATTATCGAAGAAAAAGGGTTGGAGCAGATTTCAGATGAAAATAAATTAAAAGAAGTTATATCAAAAGTTATCTCTGCGAATTCAAAAGCAGTTGAAGATTATAAAGCAGGTAAACAAAATGCATTTCAATTTTTAATAGGTCAAATTATGAAAGAAACAAAAGGTAAAGCAGATCCTCAAAAAATAAGAGAATTATTAGAAAAAGAACTGAGAGATTACAAATAGTTAGTAATTTTTTCTTGTTTATAACGAATATTATTTACTAGACGTAGAATTTTTAAAAATTGCTTTTCTTTAGCGTCGATTTTTTTTAAATTTTTATGCAACTTCTCTTCTATTTCTTCTGGTGAGTTAATGTTAAAAATTTGTTTTAATAGTTCCTTTTTACTTTCATATATCTTATTATATACTTCTTTTCTTCCAAAATCATACAAAGGAATACCCCTTAAATCCATTTTTACACTTACTAGTTCTTTTATATTGTTTATTAAATAAGATTCTAACTTTTTAACTAATTCATCGCTGTTTACAACAAATTTATATAAATATTCTTGAAATTCATCTCTATCAGAGAATACTTTATTTTTGAAATATTTTTTTATTATTTTATGGTTTTTGAGTTTATTGAACTCTTTAATTCGGGTTATTGTGTAAAATAGTTTGTATAATTCCTTTAATTCTTCTATTTCCTTTTTTTGTGTATATTTTTCTTTGCTTTCTACTATTTCTGACGACTTAAATGTTCTTGAATCTTCACCGTAAATTTTTGCTAAACCTTCCCAATAGTCTGGTGGAATATGATATGGTGGTTGTTGTTTCTTTTTTCTTCTAACCTTTTTTGTATCGGGTGTTCTATCTTTCCAATTTTCAAAACTAAAATTTTCCATTATTTTAGGTTTACTTTATTTGATAACAACTTCTGCTTTTAGACCCCAAGGCAGGGCTTCTGTTATTCTAACCTTCACAAACTCTCCTATCATTCTTTGCCAGTTAACTCCTGCTTTAAATTTAACAGTCTTCCAGTTGTGTAGTTTTCCTACTAAATAGCCATCTTTATATTCATCTGGAATTGCTTCCATCACCTTTCCAACATATTTTTTATTTCTGTAAAGAGCAGTTTTTTCAAGGATTTTATTTAATATTTTTTTTCTCCTTTCTTTTTCTCTGTGAGAGACGTTGTCTTTGTATATTTTAGCAGCAACTGTTCCTTTTCTTTCAGAATATTCTGATATGTAAGCCATATCATATTTTATTAATTCAAACATCTTTTTGGTGTCTTCAAATTCTTTTCTTGTTTCACCACAAAATCCAACAATTACATCAGTAGACAAGCATAACTCTGGGACTTTTTTTCTCAAAGTTTTTGCTATGTAAATGTATTTTTTAATATCATATCTTCTCCTCATTCTTTTGAGGACTTCTGGATTTCCTGATTGCAAAGGTAGGTTTACATATTTTCCTATTTTTTTGCATTTTGCTATTGTATCGATTTGTTCATCTGTGAAATCTTTTGGGTTTGGAGAAACAAAATGTATCCAAAATTTGCCTTTTAATCTATTTATTTTTCTTAACAATTTTGCGAAGTTTACATTCTTATATTGATAACTATTCACATTCTCTCCCAAAAGCCATATGTCTTTATAACCGTTTTTAACAAGTTCTTCTACTTCTGACATTATTTCATCAACTGGTCTTACTTTTTCAAGTCCTCTAGTGTACGGTATAACACAATAAGTGCAAAAATAATTACAACCAGTGCTTATTGGTACATATGCCCTAAAATTATTTCCGTATTTTGGTTTTACATTTAAATATGAGTATTGAGATATTTGATCTTGAAAAAGTTTTATTTTATCTTCTTCTCCTAAAATTTCAGGAAGTTTTGGGATATCTGTTATTTTCATAATTACGTCGAACCTTTCTTTAAATTTTGTTTTATCTTGCTCTAAAACACATCCTGTTAGTATCGCTTTTACATTCTTTTTCTTTTTTAGTTCTAATATTTTTTTTGTTTGTCCCCAAACTCTGTCTACTGCAGATTGCCTCACAGAACAGGCGTTTATAACTATTAAATCTGCATCTTCTAAAGATGATGCTTTTTCGTAATTTAAACATTCTAAGGCACCCGCAAACCTTTCAGAATCAGACCAGTTCATCTGGCAACCATAAGTTATTATGTGATATTTTTTATTTTTTGTTTTGGTTTTTTGTGTAGTTATTTGCGCCATATTTTAATGCGTTTTTATCTATACTTATAACCTCTATTATAACACATAATTTTTAATTTTAAAGGTCAAGGGTAGACTTCTGCCAAGTTTGGTCAAGGGCTGCCCTCGACCCAGTTGTACCGAGGTCTGACCCTGGTATAACTGTACCGAGGTCTGACCCTGGTATCGATTAAAGTTTAATAATTCAAAAAAATTGAAAAACCGATTTGTTCCAAATGTTCACGATCGTCAACATTTGGGGCGAGCTCTCTATTATCTTATCTTTCTTTTTTTGGATCTCCTCTTTTCTTTATCTCTCGTCCACTTCATCCTGCTCCGGCGTAAGCCGGAGCAGGGGGAAGTTAGAAAAAATAGATGGCATTGGTCTTATGTTTTATATATAACTTTGCATTATTTGGGGATTTTAATTATAATAAAATATTCTTAACTTAGTTTATTTATGCCAGATCAAATAAAAAAAGAGCTTCCGGATAAACTTCCACCTCAAGATATAGAGGCAGAAAAATCTTTATTGGGTTGCCTTTTAATAGACAAAAACGCCATTTTAAAAGTGGTGGATTTTTTGCTTCCAAGAGATTTTTACAAACCCAACCATCAAATTATTTATCAGGCTATGCAAGAACTTTTTGCTAAAAATGAACCAATAGACATTCTTTCCGTATCAAGCAAACTTAAAGAAAAAGATCAACTTGATAAAATCGGAGGTTATGCTTATTTAACAGAACTTGTTAATTCAGTGCCAACAGCAGCGCACACTTTAACTTATGCCAAGATAGTTCAAAAGAAAAGAATTTTAAGAGATTTAATTGAAACGTCTTATGATATAGGTTTAATGGGTTATTCTGAAGCAGAGGATGTTGATAAGCTTTTAGATGAAGCAGAAAAAAGAATTTTTATGATAGCTCAAAGAAGTTTAACTCAGCAATTCTCCCATATAAAACCTGTTTTAGAAGAAGCGTTTGAAAGAATAGATAGATTGTCAAAAGAAGAGGGAAGGGGAATAAGAGGGGTGCCAACTGGATTTTATCAATTAGATAATCTTATATCTGGACTACAAAGGTCTGATCTAATTTTATTGGCAGCACGTCCCTCAATAGGTAAGAGCGCTCTGGCTTTAGATATAGCAAGGCATGTTGCAACAAAAGAAAATTTGCCAGTTGGAATATTTTCTTTAGAAATGTCAAAAGATCAAATAATAGATAGAATGATAGCTGCTGAAGCAATGGTTGACCTGTGGAGATTGAGAACAGGAAAATTACAAGAAGAAGATTTTCAAAAAATACAAAAAGCATTTGGAGTGTTATCGGAGGCGCCAATTTATATTTATGACTCTCCTTTATCCACCGTTTTGCAAATAAGAGCAATGGCAAGAAGGTTACAGGCAGAGAAAGGGCTTGGATTGATAATAATTGATTACCTACAGCTTATAGAATCAGAAAATAAAAATTTAAGCCCTGTGCAGCAAGTAAGCGAAATTTCAAGATCATTGAAAGGTTTGGCACGAGAATTAAATATTCCTGTTTTGGCAGTGTCGCAGTTATCAAGGGCTGTTGAGCAGAGAGTTCCGCAAATTCCAAGGTTGGCAGATTTGAGAGAAAGCGGTAGTTTAGAGCAGGATGCGGATGTTGTGCTTTTTATATATAGGGAAGACAGATACAGGGAAAACACAGATAGAAAAAACATTGCTGACATAATTGTAGCAAAACACAGAAACGGACCTGTTGGTAAAGTTGAGCTTTATTTTGAAGAAAGAATGGCAACATTTTTAAACATTGAAAGAAATTTTGATGAAAACGCGCCATTAGAGCAGGAATCAGAAAATTTTTAAGTTAATTTAAAATATGAACTCAAAGATTATACAAGATTTAATATCTGAATTTGCAAAGTTTCCAACAATTGGCCCAAAAACAGCAGCCCGCTTTGTTTTTTACTTGATAAAACAGAAAAAAGAAGATGTAGATAAACTTGTTGATTTAATAATGAAATTAAAAAATTCTATTAGGCTTTGCAGATTTTGTTTTGCTCCTTTTGAAAAAGAAGGTGATAATGAGTTTTGTAATATATGCTTAAGCGATAAAAGGAATAAAAAAATATTATGTATAGTTGAGAGAGAGCAGGATATGGAGGCAATAGAGAATACAGGTGAGTATAAGGGTGTGTATTTTATTTTGGGAGGCGATATGAATTTGTTGGCAAAAGATGGTGAAGAAAGACTAAAAAGAGAGAAAGATTTAGTTGATAGATTAAAAAATCCTGAAAAATACGGCTTTGAAAAATTTTCTGAAGTTATAATAGCTTTAAATCCTACGGTTGAAGGAGAGGTTACGAGCGATTATTTGAAAAACTTAATTTTAAATTTAGGGTATAAAGTAACGCAGATAGCAAAAGGGATTCCAAAAGGCGGCGAGTTAGAGTATGCAGATAAAGACACAATAAAAGAAGCATTAAACAGAAGGCAATAAAATGAAAATTTACAACACCCAAACAAAAACAAAAGAAGAATTCAAGCCATTGGATTATCCTAATGTAAAAATTTTTGTTTGCGGCCCAACGGTTTATGACAAACCTCACATTGGGCATGCGAGGGTTTATGTTGTTTTTGACTCTTTTGTTAAATTTTTAAAACATCTCGGTTACAAAGTTTTTTATATTCAAAACATAACAGATATTGACGACAAAATAATTAATAAAGCCAACAAAGAGGGCGTTAGTTTTAAAGAGATAGCAATAAGATATGAAAAAGAGTATTTTGAAGCAGTAAAAAAACTTAGAATCGACAGTGTTGATAAGTATTGCAGAGCAACAGAACATATGCAGGAAATAATTTCGCAAGTGAAACGTCTTTTAGAAAAAGGTTTTGCTTATGAGACAGATGATGGAATTTATTTTGATATTTCAAAATTTAAGGAATACGGAAAATTGTCTGGAAGGAAGGAAGTTAAAGAAGAGGATGCTGTTTCAAGAATAGATGAATCTGTTAAAAAAAGAAACAAAGGAGACTTTGCTTTATGGAAATTTTCAAAAGAAGGTGAGCCTTTTTGGGAGAGCGAGTTTGGAAAAGGCAGACCTGGTTGGCATATAGAAGATACAGCAATAACAGAAAAATACTTTGGACCTCAGTATGATATTCACGGAGGAGGAATTGATTTAATTTTCCCGCACCATGAGGCAGAGTTAACGCAAATGGAGGCCTTGTCTGGAAAAAGTCCTTTTGTTAAGTATTGGATGCATCTTGGTTTTTTGAAAATTAGAGGAGAGAAAATGTCGAAAAGTTTGGGCAATTTTATAACTATTGAAGATTTCATTGAAAAGCATGGCGCCAGAGTCTTAAGATATTTTATGTTAAAAAGCCATTATAGAAGCCCTATTGATTTTACAGAAGATTTGGTTTTTCAGGCAAAAAAAGAAATTGAAAAGTTGGACGATTTTAGGGCAAGATTAGAAAAAGTTGATGGTAATGTTGGTGGGGTAAGTTTAAATGTAAAAGAGGTAGAGAATAATTTTGTGCAATCTTTAGAAGACGATTTCAACACACCAAAAGCATTTGGGGTTTTGTTTGATTTTGTAAATGAAGTAAATTCTTTAATGGATAAAGGGTTATTATCAAAGGAATTATCTGATAAAGTTTTAGATTTTCTTAATAATATAGATACTTTTTTAGGGTTTATTTATTGGGAAGAAGAAATACCACAAGAAATTATTGAGTTGGTGCAAAAGAGAGAAGAATTAAGAAGGAAAGGCGAGTGGGGCGAGGCTGATAAAATAAGAGAGGAAATACAAAGAAGAGGCTACACGATAAAAGACACAGAAAAAGGCCCAATAGTAAGGAAAAATTAAATTTATTTATTAATTATGGTTATATCGATATATACGAAATACAGACCTCAAAAGTTTTCAGATTTAATAGGGCAAGAAATAGTGGCTAACACTTTAAGGAATACTGTTAAAATGGGTTTGGTTTCTCACGCTTATTTATTTGCAGGGCCTCGGGGTTCTGGTAAAACAAGTACAGCGAGGATTCTTGCTAAAGCAGTAAACTGCGAAAACCCAAAAGATGGAGAACCTTGCAACAAGTGTAAGTTTTGCGAAGAAATAAAAAGTGGCAAAGCAATAGATATTATCGAAATAGATGCTGCTTCAAATAGAGGAATAGAAGAAATAAGAGAGTTGAAAGAAAACGCAAGATATGCTCCGTCTTTTTTAAAGTATAAAGTTTTTATAATAGACGAGTCCCACCAACTTACAAAGGAAGCAGTAAACGCCCTACTTAAAATTGTTGAAGAGCCGCCAAGCCATGTTATTTTTATTTTTGCTACAACAGACCCACAAAAAATGATTGAAACAATTATTTCAAGATGCCAAAGATTTGATTTTAAAAAACTATCAATAAGTGACATCGTCAAAAAATTAGAATACATTCTTAAAAATGAAAATATTCCTTATGAAAAAGATGCTTTAGAGTATATTGCTGTTTTTGCGCAAGGAGCGATGAGAGACGCCGAAGTTTTATTAGAGCAAATTATTTATTCTTTGCACGAGGGCGAAAAAATAACAAAAGATTTAGTTTTAAATATATTAGGTGGCGTAGACCCGCTTTTTATAAAAGAACTTTTCAGGACAATAGTTAATAAAAAGTTTCCAAAAGCAATAGAAATTTTAAATTCTTTGGTTACTAAAGGTTATTCTGCAGAAGATATTGCAAAAAACTTAATAAACTTTTTAAGAGTTGGGTTGATGTTAAAAGTAGATGGAAGTTTATCGTTAGAAGATATTCCAATATCTGTTACCAGCGATGATATAGAATTCATAAAAAGCGAGATAAAAAATGTAAACTTGAGATATTTATATAATGTTTTAGATTTGTTTTTGGAAGCGTTGCCAAAAATTAAATACGCGCCAGTTCAGCAACTTCCCTTAGAACTTGCCATTTTAAGTATTTTTGATAAAGAAGGAGAGAACAGTGGCAAGCAATAATTGAATAATTTTAATTTTTTGGTAAATTATAAGTATATCGCCAATTTTTTTTATTGCGGGGTCGTCTAATGGTAGGACAGCGGCCTTTGGAGCCGTTAATCCTGGTTCGAGTCCAGGCCCCGCAGCAAAGATTTTGCTTTTTTAAGTAGTTTCCTTATTTTATAAAAAACGGCTTATAAAATAATTACAAAACTAATAGAATTTAAAAATAAAAGAGGCGATATTTTAAGAGGCTTTTTGGTGAGTGGGAAAAAGAGTAGGAGAGAGCATGGTGTTATTTGTTTGCATGGTTTTGAAAGGACTTCTATAACAGAGAAGAAGTTTAAAACTATTTCAGATAGATTGGCTTGCAATAATATTTCTTCATTCAGATTTGATTATGCTGGCTGCGGGATTTCAGACGGTGATTTTAGATATACCACAATTAACTCAATGAAAAATGATTTTGAAAGAGCAGTAGAGTGTTCCAAAAAATTTCAAAGGTCAAGTATATTTAGGTTATTGCGCATAGTGTATCGGCATGCGTTGTTGCAAGTTGTGATATCAGCGTTTTAATAAAATTGTGCTTATAGCGCCAGCCTTAAATCAAAAAGAACTTTTGAGATATTGATTTGTTAAATCTCAAAATAGCGATGTTGATATTAATTGGGATAATTATAAAAAGTTTGTAGTGGAAAAAGAATTTGAAAAGTTTTGCAAAATAAAACAAAGAATGACAAAATTAAATTATATAAACAACGATTATTTTTTAGAAAATAAAGACAAAGGTTATTCTTTTAGTTTCAAAGATAAAGATTTTGAAAATAAAATTTTGCATATTCATGGAAATGCAGATGGTATTGTTAGCTTGAAAGTTTAAATATAGGTTTTAAAAATAAAATTATTGTAAAGAGCGGAGACCATGATCTTGAAAAGCCAAGATATGCTAAAACAGTGGATTTTGAAATGTACGCGGTTTGTAATAAAATAGAAGATTAAAAAAGTTTCAGAAATGTTTTTAAAAGTGAAAATTTTTCCTTCGTCAAAGAGAGCAGAGGTTATTAAAAAGGATAATTTTTGAAAGGTTAAAGTTTAATCTAAGCCAGAGAGGAGAGAGGCGAATAGAGAATTGGTGAAGGTTTTGTCTCAGTATTTTTGCATTCCCGAAGGTAAAATAAAAATTGTAAAGGGATTGAGAAGCAGAAATAAAATAGTCTAAATTAAATATTAAAAAATTTAATTTATGGCTAAGAAAAATAATTTTGAAAATATAGTTGATTTTTTCTTTGAGCTCGGTACTCTAAGAAAAGTAATAAGGGCACACCAGCAGGCGTTGTTTGGAAACGACGCTTCTGACAATATAGCGTCTCATACATTTAGAGTGTGTTTTATAGGATATTTTTTGGCGCAGATAGAAAAAGCAGATGCTTTTAAAGTTGTGATGATGTGTTTAGTGCATGATATTCCAGAAATAAGGACAGGCGATCAAAATAATATTCATAAAAAATATGTGAAAGCATTTGAAGATGAGGTTATAAATGATCAATTAAACGGACTTCCTTTTTCAGAATTTCTTAAAAATTTGTTCTTTGAATATGAAGAAAGAAAAACAAAAGAAGCAAAAATAGCAAAAGACGCTGATATTTTAGATGAAATTTTTCTGTTAAAAGAGTATTCTGCTACTGGCAACAAAGAAGCCGAAAGATGGCTTAAAAATCATTCTCATAGTAAATTTTTAAACACGAAAACAGCAAAAGAGATTTATAAGGTTATTATAAAAAAGAATATCTCTGATTGGTGGAAAACCTTCGCAACCTTCAACAAGAGAAGGTGATAATTACTTTTTAAACTTTTTCTCAGCTTCTTTTCTTATTTTTTCTTTAAGTTGCGTTAGATCTCTTTTATAATTGCGCGTAGTGATTTTGGCGAATATTTCATCTCCTGAGAAGAACCTTATAGAGCAGGACATTTCAAAAAACTGAGCCCTTCCAGCAGCGTTTCTGTCTTTTACTATTCTTAAAAATATATCTTTTACAGAATTCATTTTGTTTAGTGATTTTGCAATTGCTTGGAGTTTGTTAAAAACGAAATCAATATCTTGTTCTGGTATTTCGGCTTGATTTCTTATATCTATTTTAATAACTTCTTCTGGCTTTAATTGAGTTAAAGCTTCTATTACATTTCTAATTGAAATTATCCCTGTTGGTTTTTCTTGTTCGTCCGTTAGAACTATGCTTTTGTAATCTGATGTTAAAAGTCTTTCTATTATTTTTTCTATTGGCTCTTTTTCGTGAATATGGAGAGGAGTTTTTGCTATAGCACTTATTGGAAATTCTAATCTTCCTGTTAGTTCAAAGCTAAACATAGAACTTTTAGCATTCCTAGCGTTGGGTGATTTTGATGTACCGCCTGTTTTTACTCTTTGTTTTGTTGTTGGTTTTGTTAAGTATGGGAATATGTCTTTTCTTGTTACAATTCCTTTTAATGTTCCGTATTTGTTAACAAGCAGAACTCTTGAAGCGTTTTCATTTTTCATAATTTGATAAACTTTTTTCGCAGTGGTGGTAGTTTGCACAATAACAGGTTTCTGGATTTTTATATATTTGCCTATAACACCAATTAAGTCGCTGTCTAAAATAAACTTCATAATACCATCTGCTGTTATTAGATAATTTGCATTTTCTCCTTCAAAAATAGGGAAAGATATTGTTCTATGGGCTAACATGAGTTCTGCAACTTTTGTTAGAAGAGTATTTGGAGTGATGTTTGGAGGCTTTATCATTGCTGATTTTACTTGCGCTGTGAAAGGCAGCCTTGATTTAAATAGCGCCAGATATGGTGATACTATCCCGATTATGTTTTTATTTTCATCTAAAACTAAAACCGATTCATGCGAACTTGTTGTTCTTGATAGAGCCCTGTCTAAACTATCTTCAGGATAGCACGTTGGAGTTTTTTTAGTTATCGGCTCCAAATAATTTTTGATATCTCTTATTTTTATGTCCATATTTTTGATTGATTAAATTAGATTGTAATTTGGTTTTAATAATAGATATTTTATCAAATAAATTCAATTTAGCAAAATTAAATTACAAGTTGTGTTAAAAGCAGTATTTTAGCAAATATTTGAGTAGGACAGCCCTACCGACGTCATGTCGGCTAGGGCAGGTTCCTGACAATATATAAGTAACAAGCCAATAATACAGAAGTCTGCCTTCTGTACAAACTTTTTTAAGTTTAAAAATTGATATTTAATAAAATAATCAAGATTAATTGCTCAAACATAGAGCCCGTTCCAAACGTTCACGATCGTGAACGTTTGGGGCAATATGTTTTCTAATCTTTCTTGAAAAATTTAGTTTTATTTTATTTCCAACTCTGTTTATGTTGTTATGTTCGCAAATAAAGTGCTATAGCATTTTATTTCTAAAGTGTAGTTTGGCGAAAAATTTTATTAATTTTTTTGCTTACCTTTTTAATTATTTAATTAATACTTTTTAAACCGCGTTTAAAACCTCAAAACAATTCTTGCCTTAGTTTTTTGTTTTTGTTAAAATTGGTTTAATCGGTTTAAAATTGGTTTAATCGGTAAAGTATTACAATTAAAAGCAAAAATTTATGAATATTTCAAAATTGCCAGCAGGAGAACTGCCAGATAAAATAAATGTTTTTATAGAAATACCGCAAGGGTCTTTTGTAAAATATGAGAGAGATGAAGAATCAGGTTTTATTTTCGTTGACAGATTTATGTTTACTTCTATGAGTTATCCTTTTAATTATGGTTTTGTGCCGAACACCAAAGCAAAAGACGGCGATCCAGTGGATGTTTTGGTTATAAGTTCTTATAGCGTGGTGCCAGGGACTGTTATAAAAAGCAGAGTTATTGGAATGTTAGAAATGGAAGACGAAGAGGGAATAGATAATAAAATTATAGCTCTGCCAATAGAAAAGGTTGATCCTTTTTACGCCCACATAAAAGATGTTGACGATTTACCACAAGCAATAAAAGATAAAATAAAGCATTTTTTTGAAAGATATAAAGAGCTTGAAAAAGGCAAATGGGTGAGAGTTAATAAATTTCTTGGTAAAGATGAGGCTGTAAAGGAAATAGAGCAGGCTTTTTAATTTTTTTATTAAGCTTTTGTTGAGATAAAATTCATTAAATTAAAATTAAACAAAAATATGGGATTTTTTGACCAAGCAAAATTGTTATCAAATTTAATTAAAAATATGGATCCTTCGCAGATGAAAGAGTTGATGGAGCAGGCAAAACAAAGTCAGAAAATGATGGAGGAGATAGTAAGAAGAATAGTAAAAGAAGAGTTAGATAAAGTACTTTCTGTGTACGCGAAAAAAGATTGGGTAGAAGAAAATTTTAAAAAGAAAAATGAAAGCTAGAAGAAAAATAAAAACAAAAAAGGTTAAAGTTTTACCTAAGAAAGGTAAAAAAGTAAAATTAAAAGATTCTTCAGAATTGGAATTTGTAAGACTACCTTATATTAGGTTTATTGGTGTTGGCGGTGGGGCAGGTTCTATTTTAGATGAAGTGTCAAAATATATAAGCAAAAATCCTAAAATAAAATCAAAGGTTGAGTTTTATTGCATAAATTCAGACAGGCAAGCCTTGAAATCTTTATCTTCAAGGGTAAGAAAGGTTTTGATTGGTGAGAAAATCACAGGGGGTTTTGGAACCGGAGGAGATACAAAACTTGCAGAACAAATTGCAAATCAAGATATTAAAAAGATAGAACAGGTAATTGATAATAGAGATTTTTTTGTGGTTGTTAGTTGTTTGGGAGGTGGTTTCAGTAGCGGCGCTTTACCAGTTTTGTTAAAGAATATAAAAGAAAAAAAGAAAAAATCAATTGGTATTTTTACTATGCCATTTGCTTTTGAGGGCCAAAAAAGAATGACAGTTGCAAAAAAGGCGTTAAATGAGGCAAAGGATTTCGTGAATGCCTTCACGCCTATATACAACGAGAAAATATTCGATTTTATAGACAAAAATACTCCTTTAACAATGGCTTTTTCAATGATTAACAGAAAATTGGCAGAAAATCTAGAAGGATTTTTGGAGATGATTTATTTGCCTGGGTTAATAAACATAGACTTTGCAGATTTAAACACAACAGTTAGCGGAACTGGGCAATTGTTTTATTTATACTCAATAGTTTTTGATGATATGGCGAGTTTAGAAAAGTTTTCTGAATCTTCTTTTTTTGTAAAAATTAACAAATATTCTTTACAGTCTCACGAAAAATTTGTTCCCGAAAAGATTCTTTTTAATATTACTGCCGACGAATCTTTAAAACTTTATGATGTAAGTAGTATAAGTAACATAATAATCAGAGAAAACCCAAGGGCAAAAGTTATCTTTGGGATTTCTTATAATAAAAAAATGAAAAGTAAAGTTAGATTAACAATTATTTTAGTTGGCAGGTTAAAAGAAGTACTCAATCAGGCTGAAAAGAAAAAAGTTGAGATTATTTCTCAAAATAGTGGTGAAAATTTAGATACAGCGAAAAACAAAAAGGAATCCAACGGTGCTTCAAAAATAGAAAAGGTTGAAAAAACAAAAAGTAAAAAGCAAGTAGACCAAAAAGTGAAAAGGAAAAAAGCGAAAAACAAAAAAAACCAAGACAAAAAAACAGCGAAAAAAGTAAAGGTTAAAAAAAACAAGGTTGGTGACAAAAAGGAAATAAAAAATAAAACAGCGTCTATTAAAAGAACGTCTAAGAAAGATTTATTTCAAAAACCAGAAGCTAAAATAAATAAATCTATAATACAGAAGAAAAGGAGAACACCTTTAGATGTAAAAGAAATAAGAGAATTAGAAAACAAAACAATAGAAGAGCAGGAAAACAAATGGGACATACCCGCTTTTTTATTAAATAACGAAGTTAAAAAAGATGATAAATAAAATTGTTGTGCCAGTTGCAGGAAGTGGAACAAGGTTTTTGCCTTTATCAAAAGCAGTAACAAAAGAATTTTTGCCTTTGGGAGAGGAGAGTTTAATAAGTTTGTTGTTTAAAGAAATTTTGGATTCTGGTATTCAAGAGACGTTTGTAGTTGGATCTAGCAGGAATAAGGATTTATTTAAAAAGTTAATGTCAGAAGATACTCAGTTAAAATCAAAACTTGAAAAGGAAAGCAAAAAAGACGTTTTGGATAAATTAAATAAATTTAACAATGTTATTGAAAAAATTTCTTTAAAGTTTTTTTTACAAAGAAGACAAACAGGCGACGGTGGCGCTGTTTTATTTTTACAAAAATATTTAAAAGATAATAATTTTGCCGTTGCTTTTCCAGATGATGTTATAATTTATCAAGAACCTCCATTTGTGCAAATGATGAAAGTTTTCAAAAATATGCAAAGGCCTGTTATTGGTGTTTTTAAGGTACCGGCGGAGAAATCAAGTAATTATGGAGTGGTAAAGGTGGAGAAAATAGCGAACAGGTTTTATAAAATTTTAGATATAGAAGAAAAACCGAAAGAAGGTTATGAAAAAGAAAAAGAAGTTTTTGTGATTGTTGGAAGGTATATTTTTACTTCTGATATTTTTGAGTACATAAAATCGTCTAAAGCAAAGCATGGAGAATTAAAACTCGCCTTTGCCTTAAAAAATATGATAAAAAATGGTAAAATGGTATATGGTTATGAAATAAAAGGTGATTGGCTTGAGTGTGGCAGTAAGGAAGAGTATATTCGCTCTTTTGTGAGATATGCTTTGAAATATTATGAGTTTAAAGATTCTATTTTGAAAATGATTAAAAATTTAAATGTTAAAAATGGAAATTAAAAAAGTTGACGAAAGTATAATAAAGGAAGTTTTTCAACCGCGAAAAAGAGAGTCAAGAAAATATGATTTCGGGCTTTTAAATGTTGTTGGTGGTTCTTATCTATATACGGGGTCACCTGCGCTAAACGCTTTGGCTGCTTTGAGAAGTGGCGTAGATTTAGTGAGAGTTATAGCTCCAAAAAGAGCGGCTGATGTAATAGCAAGTTTTAAACCTGATTTAATTTCTTATCCATTAGACTGTGATTACATTTCCAAAAAACAAGTTTCAGAAATTGTCGCTTTGTTGCTTTCTTCAAGGGAAGTTGCCAATAATAAAACTGCGCTAAATATTGGTGGAGGTTTGGGTAGAAATCCAAAGACAAAAGAAGCGGTTTTAGAAATAATTGAGAAAACAGATGATGTTCCATTTATAATAGATGCTGACGCCATACACGCTATCGCCGAAGACAAAAAAGTTTTGGAAGGCAAAAAATTTATTTTAACACCGCATGCTTATGAGTTTTATGTTTTAACAGGAAAAAGTATTTTTAATGCTCCTTTGGAAGAAAAAGCGAAGGCTGTTTTGGAAGTAGCACGGGAAATTAAAGGAGTGATAGTATTAAAAGGTTATGAAGATATAATTTCAGACGGAAACGAGGTTTTTGTTAACACAACAGGAACTCCTTTCATGACAAAAGGAGGAACAGGTGATGTTTTAGCTGGTATTGTGGGCGCTTTGGTTGCAAGGGGTTGTGATTTATTAAAGAGTGCTTTGGCAGGCACCTATATTTCAGGTAAAGCAGGAGAAGTGGCTTCGAGTGTGAAAGGTGAGAGTTTGTTAGCAACTGATGTAATAGATAGTATTGAAAAAGTTATAAATATAAATTAAACTCAATGACTAAAATAAAAAAAGTTTTTGCAAGAGAAATTTTGAATTCAAGAGGTGTTCCTACCATTGAAGTTTTTGTTGAAACAAAAGATGGAGTTTTTAATTCTGGAGTTCCTTCTGGATCTTCGAAGGGAAAGTTTGAAGCAATAGAAATAGAAGATGGTGGCAAAAGGTATATGGGGAAAGGAAAATTGAAGGCAGTTAAAATTGTAAATGAAACAATAAATAAAATTTTGCGAGGTAAAAGCGTTTTGGATCAAAAAGAAATAGATGAACTTTTAATACAAAAAGATGGGACTCAAAATAAAAGTAGATTAGGGGGAAATGTTATAACAGGGGTTTCTATTGCTGTTTGCAAGGCAGGAGCGTTTTATTCTAAAACAAATTTGTTTGAATATATTAAAAAATTGAGCGGTAATAAAGAAAAATTATTTATTCCAAGGCCATTTTTTAATGTTATTAATGGCGGAGCGCATGTGTTATCAGGGTTGGATTTCCAAGAATTTATAATTTCTCCCAAATTAAAAAGTTTTCCAGATAATTTAGCAGCAGGGTGTGAGATTTTTTATAAGTTAAAAGATGTTATTAAGAAAAACAAAATATTCGCTGGCTTTGGAGATGAAGGAGGTTTTGTACCAAATATAAAATATCCAGAGCAGGCTTTAGATTTAATAAATAAAGCGATTGACTTGACAGGATATAAAGGCAAGGTTGACATCGTTCTAGATATTGCAGCATCTCAATTTTATAGCAATGGAAAATATAAAACTTCGTTTAAAGTTTTTTCACCACTTTCTTTAAAAAAATATTACTTAAAATTTATTTCAAAATATAATATTATAGGCCTGGAAGATCCTTTTTCAGAAGATGACCATGGTTCTTGGAAGGAGATTGTAAAAAATGTGTCAAATAATAGTTTTATGATAATAGGAGACGATTTATTGGTTACAAATCCAAGAATGATAGAAAAAGCGAAAAAAGAAAATTTATGCAATTCTGCTATAATTAAAATAAATCAGGTTGGAAGTGTGAGCGAGGCGATAGAAGCTGTGAATTTATGCAAACAAAATAATTGGAAAGTTATTGTTTCGCACAGATCAGGGGAAACAAACGATGACTTTATAGCAGATTTTGCAGTTGGAGTTGGCGCTGACTTTATAAAAACAGGCGCACCAAACAGAGGGGAAAGAGTTGCCAAATACAACCGCTTATTAGAAATAGAAAAATTAATATGACAACCAATATTATGAAAAACTTATCAAAAGAAGAGTTTTTTAATGCTTCCTTAAAAGATAAAGACTTTAAAGAACTAAATGATTTTCTAGCTTACACAAAAAAAGTTGTTTACCCAAAAATAAAAGTTCTTTTAAATAGAAATATCGATAAAAAATTAAAAGATTGTATTGAGTACCAAATTGCTAAACCAGGAAAAATGTTAAGACCTGCCTTAATGCTTCTTTTTTATAAAGCTTATGGCGGTAAATCTATAGATAAAGTTAGTTATTTAGCGGCGGCTGTTGAAATAATGCATAACTCTTTGCTTATAACAGATGATATAATAGACGATACTAAAATTAGGAGAGGTAGATTATCTACTTGGCAAAAATTTTCTTCTAGTATTGCTCAATGTATTCCGTTTATTTATACTGCTTCTGTATACGAAGCAGTGTTAAATGTAGATAAAATATTTTACAGGGATATTATTAATTATTTTTCCAATGCCTTAAAAGAAGTTACTATAGGAGAAATGTACGATATATTTTGTTCTTTAAATAAAAAAGATGGTAGGTATCTAGAAAAAAACAAAATAAAGAATATAACAATAAAAGATTATTATAAAATTGCAAAATTAAAGACGGGATCGTTGTTTGCTTTGCCTTGTGGTATTGGTACCTTGCTTGCTAAAGCTTCTAAAAAAGAAGTGAATAACGCATTTAAATGGGGATATGATTTTGGTGTGTTGTTTCAGATTACAGATGACATTTTAGATATGCAACCCAACAAAAAAGGCGAACTAGAAGATGTTAAGGATGGCAAAGTGAACAACTTTTTAATAATAAATTGCTTACAATATTATGATAATAATATCAAAAATAAAATAATTACTACGCTTAGCGGTAGAAATATCAATAAAAATGATTTTAATTTTGTAAGGAAACTTATTCAAGATGATAAAGTTAAAAGATTAGTGGTGAATTATTTAAGTAAAGTTGTAAATAATATATCTTCATTGAGTAGTCTTTCTAATAAACATAAAAAATATATTTTAATATTAGATTCATTTCCTGCTTATATTTTAAGTAGAGTTTTCTAAGCATGAATAGATATTTGAGATTTATAAAAAATGAGTTTATTTATGGAAGTCATCTAATATCTTTTTCTGGGGTAATGGCTATGTTGTTGGGGTTAAATATATTAGGTGTAGAATTAAAATCACTTTTGTATCTTGTATTGACGTACATAATATTTGCGATAGGTTTTCTTTACAATAGATATGTAGAAATAGATCAAGATACTTCTTCAAACTCTAAAAGAGTTTTACACATTAAAAGTTATTTTAATTATATTCCTTATATCTTAATTGCATACTCAATATTGTTTTTTACGATTTTATATCTTTCTTTGCAAATTACATATGGATATATTTCATATATAAAATTTTTATTGGCAACATTAGTTTTTGTGTTGCCATTTCTTTATACATATACAAAAGGTCTTACAAAGATAATACCTTGTTTTAAAGAAATTAAGTTCGCTTTAAATTGGGTAATATTATTTTTTGTGTTTTCTTTTCTAAATGATTATTATAACTTAGACATACCACTTATATTGTTTTTTATATTTTTATTTTTGAGGATTTTTTTAGCAACTTCTTTGTTCGATGTAAAAGATATTTTACAAGATAAACAAGAGGGTTTAAAAACGACAGCAGTATTGTTAGGGGAGAAAAATATTTTTAAATTTTTAATTGGTTTATCTATAACTGCGGTTATTCCTATTTTGATAGGCTATTATTTACACGTTTACGATTTAGTTGCAGTATCACTTTTATTTACTACTTTTTATACAATATTATATATTAAACTTTTCACCATCAAAAAGAGTAATATGGACGTTATTTACTATATAATAATAGGTGGAGAATTTACTTTATATTTTATTGTATATAAAATTGTAGAAATGGCAATTTATTAGTAGTGCATGCTTTTATATGGTATCTTTACCTATTCTTGATAGCATTTTTATAAAAAACTTTAATATTTTTGGTACGATATTTGTTTTGGTGGTCGGAATTTTATTAGGATTGTTGGTATATTTGGCCAGTAGTGAAAATATTAGGTTTAAAAGGAGATTTTTTATTTTAATTCTTTTTAATACACTTTGGGCATTGTCTAGTTTCCTTACTAACATAGGAGTATTTCAGAATGAGACTTTTACATTGTACTCTCTTAAGATAACATTTTTTTTAGGAATTTTATTTAGTATTTATTATTATTTGTTTATTAATGAGATAAATCATGCCTTTAAATTTTATGTTGTTGATAAGGTTATAGTGTTTTTCGGTATTATAATAGCTTATCTCACTCTTTTTTCAGATTATATTATAAGCGATTTTAATAAGAATAATATTATAAATCCTATTTTTGGCGATTTAAGAAATTTCTTTTTCTTTTTCGTGTTTATAGTAATACTAATTTCAATATATAAATTAATTTATATTTACATTAAGAAAAAATCATTAAGGGATAAAATTAAGTATTTTATTATAGGGACCTTATTATTCGTAGTAGCCAATTTAATATTTAATGGTGTTATACCGTTTTTATATGACACTTACGAATATTATTATTTTGGCGTATATTCTTCTATTTTCTTAATTATTTTAATCACTAATGGCGTTGTTAAAAAAAATCTATTTGCAATCCAAAATGCATATTCTTTTTTAATGCTGGTTTTATTATACGGCGTATTTATATTCGATTTAGCTTCTTTTACAAATTCTTCTAAAATGTTTGAATTTAAGGTAGTATCTTTATTAATTATTTTTTTATTAAGCGTGATATTAATAAAGGCAATCGCCAACAATATAAATTATTTAAAAGAACTCGAAGAAAAATCCAAACTTCAATTAGAAGTCAACAAAAAGCTCACCCAATCCTACAAAAAGCTAAAAGAAGTAGACAAAGCAAAATCAGAGTTTGTTTCAATAACATCTCATCAATTAAGAAC